>NZ_JBKHKJ010000002.1:0-286208 GCF_046546515.1 Parasediminibacterium schistidii
TTGAACTTTCGGGAAGTTGCAAAGACGAAACTTTCAGAAAGCAAAGGAAACCCGTTGCACACCACCACCCCGTCAGGTAGAGGTACGAAACATCTCACCAAATACCCGCCAGTTTCATTCAATAATCAACGTTGATAGCTTCGCCAATAAAAATCATCACTCATTCGGTTAGATATCTCCTTCGTCGATATGACGATTGCTGATGAAAGCGAAGGAAAACCAGGGCAACATCTACAACTTCTTCCCCTTCCTCCTCGCCATCCATTTTACCCCCTCGTACCATATTACCGATACAAAAGCAATGGCTATACATACGCCTAAACGGGGCAGGCTCAAAGGTTCAAATTCAAAGAAATGCGATAGGGGGTTTATGTATATCAGCAAGGCAGTAATAGAAACGGTAATGCCAATAATCAGCGGCACCAAATTGTTCTTGTACCGCAGCGTGGCGATGATGGAATAATAAAATGAGCGGTTTATAAGGGTAAGAAATACATTGGCCGCTATCAGGACTGTAAAAACCATGGTGCGTGTTGCCGTTTCGCTAAAGCCACGGCGCACGCACAACTGGTAAACCAGCAATGTGCCAATGGTAATGGCCAGCCCCTGCACAATACTGGTTGCCAACTCTTTCCAGTTGAAAAAAGTATCTGTAAACGGGCGGGGCTTTTGCAGCATGGTATTTTTTTCCATCGGTTCGTTTTCGTAAATGATAGAACAGGTAGGCCCCATAATTAGTTCCAGGAAAATAATATGCACCGGGGAGAAAATATTGGGGTACACCCATCCCAATGCCAGCGGCACAAAAACCGTGAGTATAATGGGTATGTGGATGGATATAATGTATTGGATGGCTTTTTTCAGGTTGGCATATATTTTTCTTCCCGTGGCCACGGCATCTACCATTTTAGAGAAATCGTCATTTACCAAAATTAGCGATGCGGCTTGCTTAGCTATTTCCGTTCCTTTTTTGCCCATGGCAATGCCTATATGTGCAGCCTTCAGGGCTGGGCCATCGTTTACACCATCACCTGTCATGGCCACTATTTGGTTGCCCGCCTTAAGGGCGTTTATTATTTTCAGCTTTGCCTCGGGGAACATGCGGGTAAACAATTGGGTATCCAATACTTTTTGTTGAAGGTCTCTGTCGGGCAATTGCATCAGTTCATCCCCGGTGATGCTTTTTTCATAGCCCTTAAAGCCAATTTGCTTGGCAATGGCGGTGGTGGTAGCGGCATTGTCGCCTGTAACAATTTTTACGTCTATCCCTGCTTCGTAAAAAGATTGCAGTACAGCGTTTATGTTTTTCTTGGGGGGATCGTAAAAAGCCACGATTCCCTTGAAAGCAAACTTAAACTCCTGCTGGGTAGCTGGGAAATTGTTGCCATCAAATATTGCTTCGCCAATGGCCAATAAGCGATAGCCTTCTACGGCTAGGGTATTGATAGCGGTTGTTATTTGCTGCTGCTGTTCCACTGACAAATTGCTTACTTGCATCAATGCCTCTGGCGCACCCTTGGCAGCTATTATACGCTTGCCCGTGCCATCCTCAAAAACATGGGTCATCATGGGGGGCTTGCCACCCAATGGGTATTCATACACCATTTTGTATGCTGGCCGCTCGTCCTGCCCCATTGTTTTTGCATAAGCATCATGCAAGGCAAGCTCCATGGGGTCGAAAGGGATAGGCTCGCTGGCAAACATGGCTAGTCGTATCAAGGCTTTACTTTCATCGCTTATATTTTCTTCTGGGGATGAAATGGCTTGCGAAGCCAGCACGAATATTTTTGCCAGGCTCATTTTGTTTTCCGTGATGGTGCCAGTTTTGTCGGTGCATATTACCGTGGCACTGCCGAGCGTTTCCACCGTTTTCATTTGTTTTACCACGATGCCTATTTTCATCAGCCGCCAAGCGCCTAGTGCCATGAAAGTGGTAAAAGCCACTGGTATTTCTTCCGGCATAATACTTAGGGCAAGCGTTAGGGCTTTTAGCAAACTATCGAACAATAGCCGCGAATGCGCAAAGTTGATGCCCCATACGATGGCAAAAACAACCGCCCCTGCCATTACCATTTTCTTTACAAAATTGTTTATCTGTAGCTCCAACGGTGTTTTTTCCTCGGCAATGCTTTCTAGGCTTTTGCCAATTTTGCCCAGCTTGGTCTCGTTGCCAATGGCGGAAACGGTGGCAATGGCCAGCCCACTAACCACTGTGGTGCCACTAAAAACAAATTTATCCTCCTTGCCTTCGTCCTTATAAACAGGCAAGCCTTCCCCGGTAAGTATGGATTCATTCACAGAAAAATCGTTGGAATGCACAATGGTGCCATCTGCCATCACAGGCGCGCCTTCCTCTACCATCAGGCTGTCGCCCACTACCACCTCCTCGCTTTTTATTTCCATTACCTCCCCATTGCGGATCACTTTGCAAGTGGGTTTGGTAAAGTCTTTTAGTTTTTCCAAGGCATTGCGGCTCCTAGAATCTTGATACAGGGAAATAGTAATCTCGAACACAATAGCAAAAGCCAGGAAAATACCATCCCCCGTTTTGCCGCTGAAAAAATAAATAGCAGAGGCAAAAAAGAGCAGGATAACCATTGGCTCCTGGGCTATGCTGATAATGGCCTGTACAAACCCGTTTACTTTTTTATACTGCAATTGGTTGGCCCCGTATTGTTCTTTTGCCGCCAGCACTTCTGGGTTGGTCAATCCTTTAATGTCAAAGTGATTAGTAGGCATAATAGTTTGCTTTATTGATGGGATAACCGCAAGTTTCCGTGAATAATCGAGAGATGGCGCAAGTTGACGGCATCACACCACGCCTGCAAACGGCAAAGGTGGACTCAATAGCATGGAATGGGGTTATACAATTGCGATGAAATGTTGTAACATTCTCACATCGGCTAAAAGTCGAAGGAACAACCAAACTAGCAAACCAATACTACTCCCTAAATGTGTGAATGATGTAACCCTTTCCTTCAATGGTGTAACAAAGCCGCATGCACCTGGCAGACCTTTGCCCAGCATCAAAATAAAATAATTAAGCATTAAGCAAACATGATTTCTATCATGTACACAAAGGGCTTGGGTCATAAAAGCACCCGAATCCTGAATTTACCTTGCACTCGGTTTTAAAGCTGGCACATCAGTTATTAAAGCCATCACATTTTAAAAACAACAATTATGAAACCGTTACAATGGTTAAGTAAAAAAGGGGCACTACTCCTCCTTTTCACCCCAATGATAGCATCGATGTCTATGGCACAGGTGAAGTTTGGCACCAAGGACGATCTGAACATCCTGATAAGCGGCACTTCTACCCTGCACGACTGGGACATGAAAGATGCAAAAGGGCAATGCACGGCCGTTTTTGTATTGAACGATGAAGGCAAGCCAACAGGATTGAAAAGCCTGTACCTTACCATACCTGCCGAAGGGCTGAAAAGTGGCCATAGCGGCATGGATAAAAATGCCTATAAATCGTTAAAAACCAGTGCCAACCCCAACATTACCTATACCCTTACATCTGCTACCGTGGGGCAGGATGGCGTAATTAAAAGCACGGGCAAACTAACCATAGCTGGGGCCACAACGGATGCGGCACTTGTTACAAATTATAAAATGAATGCCGATAAAAGCATCACCGTAAACGGGATGAAAAAGCTGAGCATGAGTGATTTTAATATGGAACCGCCCACGTTTATGATGGGTGCTATTAAAACAGGCAACGACATCGTATTGAAATTTGATGTTACCCTGAATAAATAAAATTAGCTACAAAGGCAGAAAGGCACGAAGCAGCACGAAGGAAAAAAGGTTATTACAAATCATCATATAGTAAAAAGGTAAGGCTTACAGTTTTACTATATGGTGAGTAATAACAAACCTCAATAACTCCTAATTCATAATTAATAATTCATAATTCTGCTTAGTGCCTCTTTGAGCCTTCGTGTCTTTGTGGCGAAAAAAACATTTAATAACTGATACAAAAAACAAACAAATGAAAAATTCAAATATTAAAATAAGCACACTCGTATTGCTAGGGCTATTACCCGCAATGTTAATGGCACAGCAGCCTAAAATTGCCTACCTTAGGGCGTATGACAAAAGCGGCATCAATGTTTTTGAAGACAGTAAAAATGACACAGCCATTTTTACTGGGCTAAAAGTAAGGTTTGGTGCAGGGTTTACGCAGCAGTTCCAGAATTTAAAGCATGAAAACTCAGGTGCGTTAAAAAACAACATAGGCTCTTTTGCAGGCGGTGTATCCACTCCCGGTAACCAACTGAAAGTAATTACCGCTGGTTTTCAAACAGCACAAGCCAACTTGAATATGGATGTTCAATTGGCAGACGGTATCCGTTTGAATGTAACATCTTATTTATCAACCAAGCACCACAACGAAACATGGGTAAAAGGCGGGTACATACAGTTTGACAAATTGCCTTTTAAAGGGGAAATATGGAGCAATATCATGAAAGTAACCACTATAAAAGTTGGGCATTTTGAAGTGGACTATGGAGATGAACACTACCGCAGGTCTGATGGTGGACAGGCTTTGTACAACCCATTCATGGAAGGCAACGTGATGGATGAATTTGCTACTGAAATTGGTGGCGAGGTATATGTGAAGAAAAATGGCTTGTTTGGTATGTTTGGCCTTACCAATGGGATGATAAAAGGGAATATAGATTCGCTGTATGCCGCTGGCAACCCAGATGGCGACTTGCACAAATCGCCCACCATCCTGTTAAAAGCAGGCTTTGACAAAAAATTGGCAGATAATATCCGTGTAAGGGTTACAGGTTCTTATTACGGTAACCAAAGCAGTGGCGGCAACACTTTGTTTGGCGGCGACAGGTCAGGCTCCAATTACCAATTTGTGATGGAGCAAAATGCTGCCAACCCTAGCAGTACCACAGGAGCAGGTACACCTTTGGCTTTCTCTGGCAGGTTCAATCCCGGTTTTAGCAAAAAGATAAATGCCTTTATGCTAAATGGTTTCTTGAAAGCAAGTGGTTTTGAATTGTTTGGCACGTTGGAAACATCTTCTGGCCGCAATGCTAAAGAAACATCTACACGCAATGCAAACCAATATGCAGTGGAAGGGATTTACAGGTTTGGTGCAACAGAAAACCTTTTCTTAGGCCTTAAGTACAATGGCGTGAAAGCAGCACTACTGAACAATGCCGGCGGGACTGGTGCAGGGCCAATTGTATATACAGATGATGTTACCATCAATCGATTTGCTGCGGCTGGTGGCTGGTTTTTAACCAAAAACGTTTTGCTGAAAGCAGAATATGTAAACCAGCAATATAACAACTTCCCAAGTGCAGATTATAGGTCAACAGGAAAGTTTTATGGCTATGTGGTAGAAGCCGTGGTTGGGTTCTAGGTAGAAATTGTTGTTTTTATAGTGTAGCAGCTAGGTTGGGGAAATACCCAATCTGGCTGTTTTTATTTTAAGAAAAGTGAGCATACAAGGGCTATACGGCAGCCCTGCATAGTATTGGAGATTGTGCTAATGCTATATGCCCTATTATATGTCGATAAGCTTGTGCACCTTTTGTTTCCTATTGCTTACGAACCTTGTGGTTAAAATACTCGATATAAGGTTTAGAATAACAATTCTATTAAATAAATTCACATACTTGACCCGATGTACTTAGGCTATACTTTACAACTCATGGCCTATAACCCTATCTTTACACCATGCAAGTACTTACAGCTACCTATGTAATCTCCTCCCCCGATGTTGCCCAATGCCCAGCAGCAGACAGGCCAGAATATGCTTTTATCGGCCGCAGCAACGTGGGCAAGTCATCGCTTATCAATTCTATTTGCAACAGCCAGAAATTGGCCAAGACATCCTCCTCCCCTGGCAAAACCCAGTTGATTAATCATTTTGCCATAGAAAGTATATCCACTATAAAAAGCCCACGGGCAAAGTGGTATTTGGTAGATTTGCCAGGCTATGGCTATGCCAAAATATCGCAAAGCTCGCGCCGGCGCTGGGAGCAAATGATAGAAAACTATTTGCGCAAAAGGGAGAACCTTGTAAATGTTTTTGTATTGATAGACAGCCGTCACAGCCCACAAAAAATAGACCTTGAATTTTTGACCAAGCTTGCCTTGTGGAAAGTGCCTTTCACGTTGGCTTTTACCAAATCGGACAAGGAAAAACCAGGTGCTGTAGAGCGGAACGTAAAAGCTTTTTTGGATGCCATGCGGGAAACCTGGCAGTTTTTACCCCAAGGTTTTGTAACGAGTGCCACCAAAAACAAAGGGCGAGAAGAAATACTGGCGTTTATTGACAAGAGCAACAATCCGGAAACAGAAGGGTAAAAGAATTAAGTGCCACAAAGACAGAAAGGCACTAAGAAGCACAAATTTTGTTATTATTAGCTTTTCATTATTTCTTTTTCCTTTTTCCACCATTTCATGCCTATGTAGCCCATGATGGCCAATGGGGCAAACATGAGGTATAGGATACCTGAATTTAAAGAATGTGCTGGGCCCTCGCCTAGTTGCTGGGCAGTTTTGGTGCAGATGCTGCATTGTGCCGTAGCGGTCTGTAGTTGTATAAAGCTACAAATGGCTAGGACAGATAAAAACAGGATTTTTTTGCTCATTTTATAAAATTAACAGCACAAAGATATGCCAGCTTAGTGGTAAAAAATTAGCAAAGGATTTACAAGGCAGGGGATAGCATTTATTAATACCAGATAGCCTTTGTTATCCAAAACATTACCATAGGAATGGCAATATTTCTTTTTTGGAAATATTTAGCCATAAATACATATAATCTTTATACTTTTACACTCTCAAAATAATTATCAAATTAAAAAGCAGTTGAAAAACAAATCTTCATATATCAAAGCATGTCAGTTTACTACTGTTGTGCCTGCTTTTATTGCCACTCCCCGACCACGTCCTGGTTTCTGATAGGCCGAGCAATTGCCAGTTGCCCCTATCAGTGAAACATACCCGAATTTATCGGCACTTTTATTGTAAAATAAGTGCAGGCACCAATCAACAATCTTCTTAGAATTTTATAACTTTTTTTATACGGTGGAACATCAGGATATAATTGTTCGTGTAGCCAATCATATTGACACACACTATGCAATCAGGATAACAGACGAAATGGAAGCCTCTGCTATGGCAAGGGGTACAGGCATTGCTAAACGTAGCCCAGAATATATTGCAGCAAAAATGCTAGAAGGCAAGGCGGTAATAGCTTTAAAGCCGTCTGGCCAATGGGTAGGGTTTTGCTACATTGAAGAATGGAGCCATGGTCAGTTTGTTGCCAACAGCGGGCTTATTGTAGCACCAGAATTCAGGAAAAGCGGCGTAGCCAAAAAAATAAAGGAAACCATATTTGCCCTATCCAGGGAAAAATACCCCGAGGCAAAGATTTTTGGCTTGACTACCGGCCTTGCCGTGATGAAAATCAATAGCGATCTTGGGTACGAACCCGTAACATATAGCGAATTGACGGACGATGAGGAATTTTGGTCAGGCTGCAAAAGCTGCGTGAACTACGATATACTCATGAGCAAGGGAAGGAAAAACTGCATGTGCACGGCCATGCTCTTTGACCCTAAAGACCATTATGCACCTAAAGAAACTTCAGAGAATTTTCAAGAACATTCCAAATTGTACGAAAGGTTCAACGCCATCAAGCAAAGCAAATTATTGAAATGGTTTTATAAAAAAGAAGGCAAGCCAACCGGGCATACGTTAAAAGCTTTTTTCAGTTTCTTTTTTCATTAAATATATTATTTAATAATCCCTAGGTATCCCCTTGGGGATGCGGGTATAGTCTCTATAATCATGGATCAAAAAAAACAAATAGTACTTGGTTTTAGCGGAGGTTTAGATACCTCTTACTGTGTAAAATATTTAACGGAAGACAGGGGCTTCGATGTGCATAGCATCATCGTAAACACTGGCGGCTTCAGCGATGAAGAATTAACCCAAATTGAGGTGCATGCCTATAAATTGGGTGTAAAAACCCATACCACTGTAAACGCAGTAGAGGGTTATTACGACAGCATTATCAAATACTTGATTTTCGGTAATGTACTAAAAAACAATACTTACCCATTAAGCGTAAGTGCAGAACGCCTTAGCCAAGCATTGCACATTGCAGCACATGCCAAAAAACTTAATGCTACCGCAGTAGCCCATGGCAGTACTGGTGCAGGTAACGACCAGGTAAGGTTTGATATGATTTTCCATATCATGATACCCGGTGTAGAAATCATTACCCCTATACGTGACTTGAAACTAAGCCGGGAGGAAGAAATAGCCTACCTAAAAAGCAAAAATGTGGACATGAACTTTGAAAAAAGCATGTACAGCATCAATAAAGGCTTGTGGGGTACAAGTGTTGGCGGAAAAGAAACACTGAACAGCAAAGGCATGTTGCCCGAAAGCGCATGGCCTACGCAAGTTACCAAGCACGATACGGAAGAAGTAAAACTAAGCTTTGAAAAAGGCGAGTTAAAAGCAGTAAACGATACAAAATTCGACCATCCAGCAAAAGCCATCCAGTTTTTGCAGGAAATTGCTGGTGGTTATGGTGTAGGTAGGGATATACATGTGGGTGATACCATCATAGGCATTAAAGGCCGTGTAGGTTTTGAAGCCGCTGCCCCCATGGTCATCCTAAAAGCCCACCATGCTTTGGAAAAACATGTATTAACCAAATGGCAATTGAACTGGAAAGATCAATTGGCTCAGTTTTATGGCAACTGGCTCCACGAAGGGCAAATCATGGATCCGGTAATGAGGGACATAGAAGCCTACCTTACCAATAGCCAGCAACAAGTAACTGGTGAAGTGTTTGTACAATTAATGCCTTACCGATTCCAAATAATAGGCATAGAAAGCAGTTACGACCTAATGAGTGCCAAGTTTGGCAAGTATGGTGAAATGAACACTGGCTTTACAGGCGAGGACGTGAGAGGATTCAGCAAAATATTCGGCAATCAAACAAGTATTTGGAACAAGGTAAAAGAGAGTAATGAAAATAAGTCGTACTAATTTTCGAATAGGTCTTTTCTTAGAAGACTTAATCTATAATATGAAAATATACTTAACTATTTTAATCGGATTTCTTTTACCAATAATTACTATTGCTCAAACTACAAAAGCATATCCTAATTATGGTGTTATGGAGATAGCTGACAACAAAGATTATTTCGTAATAACAAATAAATCAGATTTTAAAGTTTACAAAGATGAACAGTTGAAGAAGATGTCTTATTCATTCTCTGGGGTCACTAAGGAAACCGAAATTCTCAGAAAGGATATAGATGGTAAGACTATAACCTATATTGGCAATGATTTTTGTTACTATATTAATAAAAACCAAAATTTTGATGTGGTCATATTCGAAGAAAAAAAACAATTCATTCCCATTTTCTTAATAAAAGTAAAATTTTTTACCTCTGAGGAGAGAAAGAAGTTAACACTTAATGTTATGAATGCATTTCACAATATGAAGTTGACTAAGTATTGATAATCATTAAAATATCTAGAAATGAAATCAGATTATTCAATATTAGTTGGTAACGATGTTAATAATATTAATAATACTCAAAGTTGGGAAGAATTGCTAAAAACAATCATTAAGCACTTAGATATTAATAATTTAATAGACACTAATAATTTAAGATCTAAACCATTTCCTTTTTTATATGAAGAGATATATTTGAAATCACTCAAAAAAAACAATGCTTCAGAAATAGAATTAAAAGAGTTTATTGCTCAACAAACTAAAGAAATTAACCACAATGCAATACATGAAAGAATAATGAGTTTAGAGATTAATGATATAATGACTACAAACTATGAGTACGCATTGCAAAGAAGTAAGGGATTTGAATACGACAAGTTGGAGAATTTTGGTTTTAAAAAAGAAAAAAAGTACAATATTTATAGGCATAATGTAGTAAACAAAAGTAGGATTTGGCATATTCATGGCGAATGCAATACTGCAGAATCAATAACTTTAGGTTACGAGCATTACTGTGGACAATTGCAACGTATGAGACAATATGTCGTATCAGGAAAAGATTTGGATAATGAAAAAATAGGCGGGGGTAAGGCTAGGAAAAATAAACTTGGAATTGATGAATATTCTTGGCTAAATCTTTTTTTCACAAAAGATATTCATATTGTCGGACTATCCTTAGACACTGTGGAAATAGATTTATGGTGGCTTCTCACTTACCGCGCAAGACAAGTATTGCAACAAAATGGAGAACAAGAGACAATTAATAATTCTATTAAATATTATTACCCAAGTAGTTATGAAGTAAAGTCAAAAGAAAAACTAGAATTACTTAAAGCTAATCAAGTTGAAACTATTTCAGTAACAGCAAAAAGTAAAGAAGAATATTACAATAAAATCATTGATATAATTGAAAGAAATGATTAAAGCAGGCATAATAGGCGGGGCAGGTTATACAGGCGGGGAATTGATAAGGTTACTCATCAACCACCCACTGGTAGAAATTGTGTTTGTGCAAAGCGGCAGCAATGCGGGCAACTTGCTAAGTAAAGTCCATCAGGATTTGATAGGCGAAACTGAAATAACATTTGTGGCCGATTGCCCTCCATTAACCACAGAATATATAGATGTATTGTTTTTCTGCGCAGGTCATGGCGAAGCCAAGAAGTTTGTGTTGGGCAATGAGATTGCTGCTGATGTAAAATTAATAGACATAGGCAACGATTTCCGTTTGAAAGAAGATGCAAATTTAAAAGGCCGCCAATTTATCTACGGCCTACCTGAATTGAACCGTGAACTCATAAAAAAAGCAGACAGTATAGCCAACCCTGGTTGTTTTGCAACAGCTATACAATTAGGGTTGCTGCCTTTTGCAAAAGAAGGGGCTTTTTACCAGCAGGAAATTTATACCACAGGCATTACAGGCAGCACTGGTGCAGGGCAAAGCCTAAGCCCCACATCGCACTTTAGCTGGCGGAGCAACAACATACAGGCCTATAAAACCCTTACGCACCAGCACAATGCAGAAATAAAACAATCGTTGATACAGGCAGAAGACAGCATAAGAAGCAATGACATATCCCTGAATTTTGTGCCTTGGCGAGGTGATTTTGCGAGAGGTATTTTCGTAAGCTCTACATTCAAATGCACTTGGGGTAAAGAACAAATACTGAAAGTATTTAAAGAAGCATACAAAAATGAACCTTTTACAAAAATATCCCTCGAACCCATCCATTTAAAACAGGTTGTCAATACCAATAAATGCGTGGTGAACATAGAAATAATAGAAGACAAAGTAGTAGTTCATTCGGTAATTGATAATCTGCTGAAAGGGGCATCTGGGCAAGCGTTACAAAATATGAATTTGATGTTTGGGTTTGAGGAGACGTTGGGATTGAAGTTGAAAGCGGCGGCTTTTTAAGGTAATATAAGGTGTAGGGTATAGGGTTTAAGGTATAAGGTATTGGTGCAGTAGGGAACAAGTCTTTTCAATAAAATATATTGTGGTTATAATATTAAAAAAAGACGAAGGCCAAAAGAAAGTGCAACGTATTTTCAAAAAATGACATAAAAGGACAGGCGTGGATACAAAAAATATTGTGGTGTAATTAAACTAAAGGAATGCCCATTAAGAATTCAAAAAGAAATGAGGGATGAGTGGTAGATTAGGAAGTATAAGGTTTGTTACATTCATATTCATTATTAAACTTTGAATAATGCGTGATTACAAAAAATTGGATGTCTGGAAAAAATCCCATGAAATGTACATTTATATCAAAAAAAATATAGCCACAAAGTTTCCAAAAGAAGAACGATATGAGTTAACATCACAACTTCTAAGGGCGGCTTTATCAGTACCCTTAAATATAGTTGAAGGTTGCGGAAGGTTCACGAATAAAGACTTTGCTCATTTTTTGGATAACTCTTTGGGTTCTGCAAATGAAGCCGATTATTGTTGCTTCGCAGCATTTGAGTGTAATTATATAACAATAGAAGAATACAATACCGCAAATAAATTAATTAATGAGGTTAGAGCAATGCTTCTTTCTTTTTTGAAATTTCTCAGGAATAGCAATTCGGCGAATCCCCCTAAACCTTAAACCCTAAACCTCATACCTATTATGAACTTATTCAATGTATACCCCCTTAATAACATAACCATCACAAAAGCTTTAGGTAGTAATGTCTGGGACGATAATGGCACTCAATACCTAGATATGTATGGCGGTCATGCAGTTATCAGTATTGGGCATACCCACCCACACTGGGTAAAAAAGATTGAAGAGCAATTGGAAAAAATAGCCTTTTACTCCAATTCCATCATTATACCTATCCAGCAACAATTGGCAGACAAGTTGGGTAAAGTAAGTGGTAAAGACGATTATCAATTGTTCCTCTGCAACAGTGGTGCCGAAGCTAATGAAAACGCCTTAAAATTGGCGAGTTTCCACAATGGCAAGAAGAAGATCGTATCCTTTAAAAAATCTTTCCACGGCCGTACTTCCTTGGCGGTGGCAGCAACGGACAATCCTTCTATAGTTGCCCCTGTAAACGAAACTGAAAACATCATCTTCCTTCCTTTTAATGATGAGCAAGCTTTAGCTGCTTGTTTTGAAGCCCACTGCAGCGATATATCCTCTGTTATCATCGAAGGCATACAAGGTGTTGGTGGTATCAATATAGCTTCCGAAAGCTTTTTACAATTGATCAGGAGCCTGTGCGATAAACACAATGCTGTATATATAGCCGATAGCGTACAATGTGGTTATGGCCGTAGCGGTAAATTTTTCGCACATGACTATGCAGGCGTAAATGCCGATATTTATTGCATGGCAAAAGGCATGGGCAATGGCTTCCCCATTGGTGGTATTTTGATAGCACCCCACATCCAGGCAAAATTTGGCTTGTTGGGCACTACTTTTGGTGGTAACCACTTGGCTTGCGCTGCTGCCTTGGCTGTATTGGAAGTAATTGAGCAAGAAGATTTATTAAACAACGCAAAAGAATTGGGCGATTATATCATCAACGAATTAAAGGCAATAAACGCTATTAAAAATGTGCGTGGCAGGGGCTTGATGATTGGCTTTGATGTACCGGAAGATATAAAAGACCTCAAGAAAACCCTTCTTGGCCAGTTCCATATTTTTACTGGTGAGGCAAAGCCCAATGTGATACGTTTATTGCCTTCATTAGCATTGACAAAAGCACATGCAGACGAATTTTTAGCTGCTTTGAAGGAAGCAATTGCTCTTTTAGAAAAGAAAGTTTAACCGCAAAGGCACAAAGGTTTACGCAGAGAACACAAAGGAACATTGCAAGGAAAGACTCTATAGGTTTAATAGGCAATTTATCTTAAAATCCTCTGCGCTTACTTCGCGCGAAAACTTGGCGACCTCTGCGGTTAATAAAAATATTTACAATGAAACAATTTATTTCAATAAACGATGTATTAACACCTGCCCACTCCACTATTGGGCTGGCTATCAATAGCCTTACTGCAAAGGCACTGGCTTATAAGCAAAACCCTTTTATAGACAGGGCTTTGGGTAAAGACAAGCGTATTGGCTTGTTGTTCCTAAACCCAAGCCTGCGTACCCGCCTTAGCACGCAGGTTGCGGCACAAAACCTGGGTATGGAAGCCATTGTATTCAATGTGGACAAGGAAGGCTGGGCATTGGAATTTGAAGAAGGTGCCATCATGAGTGGAAATACAGTGGAACATATAAAAGATGCAGCCCCCATCATGGGCAGCTATTTCGATATACTTGCCATCAGGACATTCCCTGGCTTGCAAAACAAGCAGGACGATTACAGCGAAATGTACATCAACCAATTCATCAAATATGCTGGTGTGCCCGTTGTAAGCCTAGAGAGTGCAACCTTGCACCCATTGCAGTCACTCACGGATATTATGACCATGCAGGAACACCTGTTGGCCAACCCCATAGCTAAGCAAAAATGCAAAGTGGTGCTTACATGGGCGCCGCATGTAAAAGCATTGCCACAATGCGTGGCCAATAGTTTTGCCCAATGGGTAAACGCATGGGGCGAGGCCGACTTTGTAATTACGCACCCCAAGAATTATGAATTGGATGAGCAATTTACCAAAGGGGCAACCATTACCCACAACCAAGACGAAGCATTGAAAGATGCCGATTTTGTGTATGTAAAAAACTGGAGCACGTATAACGACTACGGCAAAGTATATGAAAACAACCCGAAATGGATGTTGACACAAGAAAAATTAGCCGTAACGAACAATGCCAAAGTAATGCACTGCCTCCCCGTAAGGCGGAATGTAGAACTAAGCGATGAAATATTGGATAGTACGAGCAGCATCGTTACTACACAAGCCGGAAATAGGGTTTGGGCAGCTCAAGCGGTACTTTCAGAAATATTAACTTTGAAGCTTTAATATCATAAATTTTACTAATGATGACAGTTAGGGGTGTATATGAAAATGGAAAAATAGAATTACTTCAACAGGTAAATGCAGTTAAGAAGCAAAAAGTACTAATTACGTTTATTGAAGAAGCCGATAATGAAGAAGAGCAACGATTATTATCACTTCAAAATATAAATATGGACATGCAAGATTATCTATTGAATGATAAAGAAGATTTATATCAAGATTATCTTAAAAAGAAGTAGATGCAGACAGGTGATATTGTAATTGTAAATTTCCCCTTTAGCAATTTAATAGAAGAAAAGGCTCGGCCAGCAGTTGTGGTTACTATAACAGAAGATGGGTATAGGGATGTTTTAGTCTGCATGATAAGTTCTGTTGTGCCGAAAACCTTTTCAAAATATCAATTAATAGTCCAGCCTAGCAAAAAGAATAATTTGAGGGCAATCTCCATTATAAAAGTGAGCAGGATTGTAACTATCGAAAACAATAAAGTAATAGCTGAAATTGGGAAATTGGATAAGGAAGACCTAAAACAATTTAAACTAACTTTTAAATCATTAGTGGATAATAATGCTGAATAAATTATACGTTATAAAAATAGGCGGGAACATCATTGATAACGAGCAGAATTTAGCTGCTTTTATCAAGGATTTTGCTGCGGTGCAGGGGTTGAAAGTTTTAATCCACGGCGGAGGCAAACTGGCTACTAAACTGGCTGCACAGTTGGGCATTGAGCAACAAATGGTAGAAGGCAGGCGCATTACTGATGCAGCGACACTAAAAATTGTAACCATGGTGTATGCTGGCTTTATCAATAAAAACATCGTTGCCCAGTTGCAAGCCAATGGCTGCAATGCAATAGGTCTTAGTGGTGCAGATGGAAATGCTATCAAAGCCCACAAACGCCCACCGATAGAGTTCTCTGAAATTGATTATGGTTTTGTAGGCGATGTGGATGAAGTAAACACCGATTTGCTGCAAAGTTTATTGCACCAGGATATTGCCGTGGTACTGGCACCTATTACGCACGATGGCAATGGGTTATTGCTCAATACCAATGCAGATACCATTGCCCAGGAAACAGCAAAAGCATTAAGCAGTTTGTACGATGTGGAATTGATCTATACTTTTGAGAAAAGTGGCGTGTTGCTGGATGTGAACGATGAAAGCTCGGTAATACATTCGCTAACGCACAAATATTACAAGGAATTAAAAATGCCTGCTTATGGCACTGGCGAACCTAAAATTTTTGCTGGCATGATACCCAAGCTAGACAATGCTTTTGCAGCCATCAAAAGTGGCGTAAGCAAAGTTATCATTGGCAAAGCAGAACAGTTAGGACAATTAATTACCGGGGAAGCAGGCACAACAATTACAAATAACTAAGCCTGCTTTTTGCCCCTCTCCTTTGGAGAGGGGTTGGGGTGAGGTCTAAAAAGGAAAGATACTATGAAACATATTACAGAAGAAGCCATCAGGCTTTTGAAATTGTTGATTGCCACACCTTCTTTTTCCAAGGAAGAAAACGACACAGCCGAAATTTTATGCTCTTTTTTCGAGCAACATGGCATTCCATATTCCCGTGTGGGCAATAATATTTATGCCAAGAACAAGCATTACGATCTAGCCAAGGAAAGCATCCTGCTAAACTCGCACCACGATACCGTGAAACCCAATAAAGGCTACACAATCGACCCATTTACCCCTTTGGAAAAAGACGGCAAAATATTTGGTTTAGGTAGCAACGATGCAGGTGGCTGCCTTGTTTCCTTAATTGCCACTTTCCTTCATTTCTACCATCAGGAAAACCTGAAATACAATGTGGTTTTTGCCGCTAGTGCTGAAGAAGAAATAAGTGGGGTAAATGGTATAGAATTAGTATTGCCTTACCTAGGCAATATCAACTTCGGCATCGTGGGCGAACCTACCAAGCTGGAAATGGCTGTTGCCGAGCGTGGGTTGATGGTAATAGATTGCACTGCCCAAGGCCGTGCCGGCCACGCTGCCCGCAACGAGGGCGAAAATGCCTTGTACAAAGCAATAGACGATATTAATTGGATACGCAACTACCAGTTTGAAAAAGTGAGCGATTTATTGGGCGAATCAAGGCTTACGGTTACAGTTATTGAAACAGAAAACAAGCAGCACAATGTAGTGCCGTCGCAATGCAAGTTTGTGATAGACGTACGTGTAAACGAACTATATACTTTTGAGGAAATTCTCGAAGCCTTAAAGCACAACCTTAAAAGCCAGTTCAAGCCACGCACAACCCGGATGAAATCTACCTCCATAGCTTTAGACCACCCATTGGTAAAAGCAGGTATTGCCTTGGGCAAAGGTTACTACGGCTCACCAACAACCAGCGACAAAGCCTTAATGCCTTTCTCTACCCTTAAAATGGGCCCAGGCGACAGTGCCCGCAGCCATACAGCAGATGAATATATATATGTTGCTGAGATAGAAGATGGGATAAAAACTTATGTGGCATTGCTAGACCAATTAGTTCTTTAAGCATCGACATTTAAGATACATAAAGGTTTTTTGCATTGCGCCTCGCCTTTGGAGAGGGGTTGGGGTGAGGTTTAACTAACAACTGCGAGAACCTTTTAAGCATTGACATTTATTTAGCCCAAATAAAAACCGTATTTTAGCAATCAAATGCACATGACTATGACAACATTAATTGTAGATATTGAAAATAAAGAAGACTTAGATGTTTTAATCCCACTGATGAATGAAAGGAAAATCCATTGGCGTTCCTCTAAAATTCGCACTGGAACTTCCTATACGCCACCTTCAGCCTTGGATTATGATAAATTTATGCAAGAGTTAAATGCTTTGGGTGGAAAAGACAACTGTTCCTCTTTTGGGGATGCGGCGGAGTATCAACGTGAAGTAAGAAAAGACAGAAAACTTCCTTTTAGGGATTAATGCAACATGATTTTACTTGACTCTAACATATTAATTTATAGTTTTCAGCCTCAATATGCCTTCTTAAAAGATTTAATTTTTGATAGAGACATTTTTGCAGCAATTTCGGCTATTACAATCCTTGAAACGATTGGTTATCACAATATTAGCGAAGAAGAGGAACTCTATTATAAAAAAGCAATCCAATGGATGTACATATATAATATTGATGAAAATATTATTGAATTTGCAACCAGCCTGAAAAAACAAAAGAAAATGAGTATTGCAGATGCTATGATTGCTGCCACTGCTATGTTAAATAACCATATTTTATACACCCGCAATACAAATGACTTTAAGCATATCCCAAATCTCCAAATAATTAATCCTATAGACAATAATGAGTAATTTATTGAGCGCAAAAGTTCTTTAAACTCATAACTCATAACTCATAACTCATCATTATTTTGAAGCTCTGGCAAAAAGACATCGCATCGCTGAAAGAAGTAGAAACCTTTACCGTGGGCAAAGACCGTGAAATGGATTTGTTATTGGCTCCTTACGATGTATTGGGTTCAATTGCCCATGTAACCATGCTGGCAACTATTGGTTTATTAACCAATGAGGAAAAAGATATTATTGTAAAAGAACTGCAAGCCATCTACAAACAAACGCAAGATGATAGCTTTAAGATAGGAGAGGGGGTAGAAGACATCCATTCCCAAATAGAATTTTTGTTAACGGCATCCTTGGGTGAAATGGGCAAAAAAATACATTCTGCCCGTAGCCGAAACGACCAGGTTTTGGTAGATATTAAACTGTTCCTGCGAAGCGAGATAGAATCATTGGTAAATGCTATTGTTCCTTTTTTCCAACTATTGCAGCAGCAGAGTGAAGCCTTCAAAAATCATTTGTTCCCAGGCTATACGCATTTGCAACTAGCCATGCCATCTTCTTTTGGTTTGTGGTTTGGTGCTTATGCAGAAAGTTTGGTTGACGATATGGTTACCCTGCAAGCCGCTTATAAAGTAGCCAATAAAAACCCTTTGGGTTCGGCAGCGGGCTATGGTTCATCTTTTCCTATCAATAGGAAGCTGACAACCGAATTATTGGGCTTTGACAATTTGAACTATAATGTAGTCTATGCCCAAATGGGGCGTGGCAAGGCAGAGCGCATTACCGCACAGGCTTTGGCAAATGTGGCGGAAACACTAGCAAGGCTTAGCATGGATATGTGCCTGTACCTAAACCAAAATTTCGATTTCGTTTCGTTCCCACAGGAGCTTACAACGGGTAGCAGCATCATGCCGCATAAAAAGAATCCAGATGTATTTGAGTTGATTCGTAGCCACTGCAACCGAATCAAGGCTTTGCCCAACGAAATCACCATGATGACCACCAATTTACCAAGTGGCTACCATCGGGATTTGCAATTGCTAAAAGAACACTTGTTCCCTACTTTTAGTACCCTAAAAGACTGCATAAGTATGGCAGCCTTAATGCTAAGCAATATTTCAGTAAAGCAACCTATCCTTACCGACGAAAAATATAAATATATTTTTAGCGTGGAAGAGGTAAATAAGCTTGTTTTGCAAGGTATCCCATTCAGGGATGCCTATAAGCAAGTTGGCATGGCAATTGAAAAGAATGCCTTTGAATATACCATTGATATTCAGCACACGCACGAGGGATCCATAGGAAATTTATGCAATGAAGAAATAAATGCAATGATGGAAGAAACCTTTGCTATGTTTGGGTTTCAAAAGGTACACAGTGCCATTGACAAATTAGTGAATTAATAAACAATTATACATTTTAAAAGATGAAAAAATCAGCCCTTTTTTTAGCAACTACCATTGTTGCATTGAACATGAACGCACAGGTTAAAAAAACTGTTGTTACTAAAGCTACCACCACTACATCTGCAAAGCCCACTGTAAAAGCTGCACCTGCCGCTGGCCCTGCAATTGTATTTAAAAACAACGCAGACAGTGCAAGCTATGCATTGGGTGTGCGCATTGCCCAGAATATCAAGACACAAGGTTTTGAAGGCATAAGCCAGTCATTGTTGCAACGAGCAATTAGTGATGTTTTGCAGACGAAAAAACTAGCTTTGCCAGATTCATTGTTGGACGGTTGCCTAGGTGCATACCAAAAGAAAGCCATGACAGCAAAGTCGTCTGTAGCTAAAAAAGAAGGTGAGGCATTCCTAGCAGCTAATGCAAAACGCAAAGGCGTAGTAGTATTGGCAGACGGTTTGCAATATGAAGTTATGAAAACAGGAACCGATACCACGCACCCTACTTTGACCGACAAGGTAAAATGCCACTACCATGGCACGTTGCTAAACGGTACTGTGTTTGATAGTTCTGTTGACAGGGGCGAACCGATTACTTTCCCTTTGAATGGCGTTATCAAAGGCTGGCAAGAAGCTGTTCAGCTAATGACAGTAGGCAGCAAATGGAAATTATTTATCCCATCAGATCTTGCCTATGGCGACCAACAAGCTGGCCCAAGCATAGCCCCTGGCTCTACCTTGATTTTTGAAGTGGAATTATTGGGGATAGAAAAATAATTTTGAAAATCTGCCACAAAGGCACGAAGTAAATAAAGCAGAAGAAAAGGAATAAAGAAACTGCTTTATGTTATCAAATATCCTTTAACCTTTTTTCTATTAAGTACTACTTAGTGTTTTAGAACCTTTGTGACGATTTACATAGTAACAAGTAAAAAAAATGGCTGGGGTTACTAAAGCAACCCCAGCCATTTTTTTATAAAATTACAACTCTCTAGTTGCCATAAACGCTCAAAAACTTAATGCGCATTATTTTCAATTGCTCCCAGGTATAGTCGTTGTCGCTTAGTTCTTTTTGGGCTACATCCAGTGAAGAGGTTTCGCAGCCTTTAAAATATTCTATAATATCCTCTTGGTCATATTCATCTAGCCAGTCGTCTATGGCATAGTCCAGCCCCAGCTTAGTGCCGCTTGCTGCGATGGTTTCCATTTCTTCCAGCAACTCGTTTAGCTTCAAGCCTTTGTTTTTGGCAATGGTTTCTAGCGGTATCTTCTTATCGATATTTTGAATGATGTATATTTTGTTGCTGGCTTTGTTGGCCACTGTTTTCATCACAAAATCATCGGGTTTCTGCACGTTGTTTTCCTCTACATAAGCAGCAATCAGCTCCACGAAAGGCTTGCCATATTTTATGGCCTTGCCCTTGCTTACGCCCTGGCACTTTTCCAGTTCCGCCAAAGTAGTTGGGTAATGCGTGCTCATGTCTTGCAACGAGTTTTCCAAGAAAATCACGAATGGAGGCAATGCTTTCTTTTTCGCTTCTTTCTGCCGCAGTGCTTTTAGCATCTCAAACAATTTCTCGTCTGCACCGCCTCCTGTTTGGGCTGCCGCATCGCTTGCGTCATCGTCATCGTCATCACCCTCATCCTTAAAGATATTGTTCAGCACTATCTTGAACGTAGTGGGTTTCAGCAAGAATTGCTCGCCCTTCTCGGTCATTTTCAGCAAGCCATATTCTTCTATGTCTTTCCTTATTAAGTTTTCCAATAGCATTTGCCTTATAAGGCTGTTCCACAAGTGGCTTTCCTTGTCTTTGCCTATGCCAAATACTGGCAATTTTTCGTGGCGGTACATGGTTATCTGTGGCGTTAGCTTGCCCATGATCATGCTCACGGTATAGTCGGTAGTAAAGCGTTCGTCCAAGGCTTTTATTACTTTTAGGGCTTTTACCACATCTGCTTTTGCTTCTATTTTGTCTTTAGGGTGCTTGCAGTTGTCGCAGTTGCCACAGTTTTTTTCACCCCAGTCCTCGCCAAAATAGTGCAACAGTACCTTGCGGCGGCATACGCTGCTTTCGGCATACGCCACGGTTTCATCTATCAGTTGCGCGCCCACTTCCCTTTCGCTTAGTGGCTTGTCGCGCATCAAGTGTTCTAGTTTAGATACGTCTTTATGGGAATAATACAGCACGCATATCCCTTCCAGCCCATCACGCCCGGCACGGCCAGTTTCCTGATAGTAGTTTTCTATCGACTTAGGTATGTTAAAGTGTATTACAAAGCGTATGTCTGGCTTGTCTATGCCCATGCCAAAGGCTATGGTGGCTACTATCACATGCACGTCTTCGTTCAAAAACTGGTCTTGCCGTTCTGCACGCAGCTTTTGGTCAAGGCCGGCATGGTAGGCCACGGCTTTTATGTTGTTGGCCACCAGCACTTCTGCTAACTCTTCAGTTGTTTTTCGGTTAAGCGTATAAATAATGCCGCTCTTGCCCTTGTGGCTAGAAATAAACTTTACAATACTTTTTACAGTTTGTTCTTTTTGCAGCTTAGGCTGTATCTCGTAAAACAGGTTGGCACGGTTGAAAGAAGATATATAAATGTTAGGCTTGCGCAAGCCTAGGTTCTTTTCTATATCGCTTTGTACTTTTGGGGTAGCTGTTGCGGTAAGGGCAATCACAGGGATTTCTGCATTGATGATGTTCATCATTTCCCTAAGCCTGCGGTATTCTGGCCTAAAGTCGTGCCCCCATTCGCTGATGCAGTGTGCCTCGTCCACAGCAAAGAAAGATATGGTAAGGTCGCTGAAAAAGTCAAGGTTTTCCTGTTTGGTCAGCGTTTCTGGCGCCACATACAGCAACTTTGTTTTGCCAGCCAGCAAATCTTCCTTTACAGCAGTTATCTGTGCCTTGTTTAAAGAGGAGTTGAGGAAGTGGGCAATATTGTCCTGCTCGCTATAGCCCCTCACCAAGTCCACTTGGTTTTTCATCAAAGCTATCAGTGGCGACACAATGATGCTGCAACCCGGCAACAACAAAGCGGGCAACTGGTAGCACAAGCTTTTGCCGCCGCCCGTGGGCATTATTACAAAAGTATCGTGGCCTTCCAGCAGGCTGTTGATGCTTTTTTCTTGGGTTCCTTTAAACTCGGTAAAGCCAAAATATTTCTTTAAGCCCAAATAAATATCGGGCTTGCTGCCATCGCTATTGGTCAATTCCTTTATAACAATATCTTCATCAGCAATTTTCTTGGGTGAAGTCCTTACTTTTTTTGAGGCAGCGCTTGCGGTGCTTTTTTTGGTAGTAGCCATAATTATTTTATCGTCATATTAAGCCCCACCTAGCAGGGCATCTTTCAAAAGCCAAAAGTTAAATCTTTTTTTGCACTTGCAATACTTTTTTAACAAAAAAGGGCTTAAAAAGTATTGCAGTGTTTTTACGGGGGAGACGAAGTTAATCATTACATACGTTAAATGCAATACTAAATTTTAAACCTGCTGTAATATTTTTAGTTGCTACTCACACTTTAGTAAAAAAGCAAGGGCTACTCTTTACTTTATGGTGAAATAATACCTGCATAGTAAGTAAATATTTCCTCACCAGAAATAAACCCTTGAGGAAATAACAAAAGTAACAACCTTCTTAAACCCGGATTATGCCCAGTTTTAGGGGCGTTGACCGACTTGTTTGGCATTGCATTTTGACCTTGATTTTAAATATTAAGCCTTAATTGGTGATAACTCATTGAAATACAGTGCTTTTTTGTTTTTTAAAATGAGTGTTTTGTGAGTGAAATGTGAGTGTTTTTTGAGTGATTTGTGGGTGATTTGTGGGTGAAAAGCGAGTGATTTATGAGTGAAAAGTGAGTGTTTTTGAGCATGGATGTAAACTGTCATGATATCTTTTTTGTATATTAAAAATAAGCCCCACGGGGCAGCGAGCCAAGACGAGGCCAACCGCAGGGATTGTGCTAATTAAACCCAGATTTTGCAGTTGAAATCTATTTCAAGCCCCAACTACTTCAAACACAAGCACTTGCTTGAATTTTTGGCTTCACCATAGTTCTCTATGTTTTCAGCCAAAAAATCGGCTCAAATGCTTTTCTTTATTGTATTTATGCCTTTCATAACGAAGTCAACTGCAAAAATTTGGGTTAAAACAAGGGACTATATACTACAAAGTTGGGTTTGATTTAGTATCTGTGCAAAAGGACAATCCTATATGGGGGAAATATGGGATGCGCATGGGGGCATATTTCCCCCATATAGGATTTTTATTTTGGGCTATATACTTATCCATGCCAATTTTACATTGAAGGAGGAACTAGCCATCTTAGCTTTAGCTCCTGCACAAGGTGTTATTTGGTTGAGGAAAATGATAATCCACCATCAAAATCTTATCAGTTTCTTATCAATGAACTATCACTTTACTATAATAATACTATCATTCCATTATCGATAAATTATCATAAAATTCACTTAAATTATCATAAAAAATGAGGCTAAAAAAAAACATAAACAACTGAATATCAAAGAGTTGTAGGCAAAAAAGGGAAGTGGCAAAAAAAATAAACCACCGGAAAAGAAGAAAAAAAGCCCATTTCAAATCTTCGCTACTTTTGTTTTTTCTTCTCAGAAGAATGATAAATGATTGCTTTTGCTAAATGCACCCCATTTATTTCAGGGGGTTTATATAGAAAATATTTGCATCATATTTGCATGGTAAAAAGAAAGGATGGCATAAGGCTTTAGCATCATTTAATCATTGGTATAACAATACCATAAACGGCAAAGGGTTATCTGTTCAAGAAAAAGGCAACTGTACATTTGCCCATGTAAGCTAGATTGCTTAGTACCATGTGCAGGAAATTGGATAGGGAAACACTTTTTATTATTATTTTTTACCATGTTTTTCACGAAAGAAGCTATACATTAGCGTAACTAAAAAAAACTGCCGCCTATTGTATAAAGCATTGCATACTAACTGGTTTTACGTAGTTCAAAAACATTGATTGCCCTTATTTATTTAATTTTAACCCGCAATGCTAGGAAACGACAACTTTATTAAAATATTCAATGCGCTTCCCCTGCCTAGCTTGCTGCTAATGCCAGATGCCCCGCATTTTACCATAGTGGGCGCAAATGCAGCCTATTTTACTGCAACAGCCACAAACGAGGGCAGCCTAATAGGCCGTGGCCTTTTTGAAGTTTTTCCAGACAACCCAGAAGATGAAACAGCAAACGGGATGTATAACATAACCCAGTCTTTTTTAAAGGTTATCAACACAGGCTGCCCACACAAGATGGCCACCCTGAAATACGAAATACCCATTAGTGGCACAAACAAATTTGCCGTGAAGTACTGGGCACCAGAAAACACCCCTGTGTTTGACGACAACGGCAATGTGGCACTTATATTGAATACGGTAACTGATGTTACGGAAAAGGAAATAGCATTGCAGCTAACAAAGGAGAGCAAACAACGGTACGAATATGTAACCAAAGCTACATCCAGTGCTATATGGGACTGGGATTTGGTAGCCCAAACCATTTTTTGGGGCGAAGGGATAGAAACTAGTTTTGGGCATAAAATACAAGATATAAAAGAAGACATTAGCTCCTGGACAGATTATATACATCCCGAAGAAATAGAAAGGGTTTTAAAAGGCATTTATGAGGTGATTGATGGAAAAGCAACCAATTGGAAAGACCAGTACCGCTACCTAAAAGCCGATGGCAGCTATGCGCATGTAAGCGATAAAGGATTTGTGGTAAGGGACGAACATGGAAAAGCCATAAGGATGGTAGGCTCTATGCGCGATATTACCAGTGCAAAAGAGGCAGAACAGCATTTAAAATTACTTGAAACGGCCATTGCAAATACCGAGGATATTATTGTAATTACAAATGCAGAACCTTTTGACGAACCTGGCCCTAGGATTATTTATGTAAACGATGCCTATACCAAGGTAACGGGCTATACTAGGGAAGAAGCAATTGGCCAATCCCCCAGAATATTACAAGGAGAGAAAACCAATAAAGAAGACCTTAAAAAGTTTAGTACATCTATCCGGAAATGGGAAAGATGTGAAGTTACAGTACTAAATTACAAAAAAAATGGCGAGGCGTTCTGGATGAATATTTCTGCTACGCCTATTGCAGATGAAAAAGGATGGTTTACACACTGGGTTGCTATACAGAGGGATGTAACCCTTCAGAAGAAGGAAGAACAAAGGCTGAAATTGCTTGAATCTGTTATTACCAATTCCAATGACTCAATAATAATAACCGAGGCAGAACCAGTTGATATGCCAGGTCCCCGAATTATTTATGTAAATGAAGCGTTTACCAGAATGACGGGCTATACCTCCGATGAGGTTATTGGCAAAACACCCAGGCTATTGCAAGGGCCAAAATCGGACAGGGGCGAGTTAAAAAAATTAAGCATAGCATTAAGGAATTGGCAGCCTTGCGAAATAACCACCATCAATTACAAAAAAACAGGCGAAGAATTTTGGATCAATTTTTCTGTAAGCCCTGTAGCCGATGAAACGGGCTGGTTCACGCATTGGATATCGATAGAAAGGGACGTAACCGAGCGGAAACAATTTGAAATAAAGCAAAAAGAAGCCATGGAACAGCAGGCTTTGTTTGTGTCTATCGTCAATTATTCAGACGATGCCATTATTAGTAGATCGATTGATGGCACCATCACTAGTTGGAACAAAGGTGCCGAGAAAATTTTTGGCTATTCCCAAAACGAGGCCATTGGCAAGCATATATCCATCATAATACCTCCGGGGTTGTTGGCAGAAGAGGTAGAAATTGCCAGTCAGGTAAAAAAAGGTAAATCTGTAGAACATTACGAAACAGAAAGGCTAAGAAAAGATGGTACCCATATAGATGTGTCCATTACCGTTTCCCCCATTTTCGATAGCACGGGCAACATTGTTGGGGCTTCTAAAATAACCCGCGACATTACAGAAAAGAAAAAATCCGAGGACGAG
Source organism: Parasediminibacterium schistidii (assembly GCF_046546515.1). NCBI lineage: Bacteria > Pseudomonadati > Bacteroidota > Chitinophagia > Chitinophagales > Chitinophagaceae > Parasediminibacterium > Parasediminibacterium schistidii. Next base: position 26,143 of record NZ_JBKHKJ010000002.1, read on the forward strand.
ATTTATAAAAGCAACGAGCGGTACAACATGGTAGCCAAAGCCACCAACGACGCTATCTGGGACCTGGACATAGTTACTGGCAAGGTAATAAGGAGCGGCAACGGGTTTGCCAATATGTTTGGTTATCCGCCGGAAGATGTATTCACTGCAAATGATTTTTTTTCATTGATACATCCTGACGACCTGGAGCAATTCCATGCCTCGCAGCAAGCCGTGTTTAATGATCCAGAACAATCGTACTGGGAGCATGAATACCGTTTCCTGAAAACCGACGGCAAATATGCTTATGTGTGCGGCAAAGGTTATATTGTGCGTAGCCCACAAGGCAAAGCCATACAAATGATCGGGGCCACACAAGACATGACCCTGCAAAGGGAACATATTAATGAAATAGTAAGAGTGCAGCAAAACCTTGACTCCCTTATTAATAATACCCACGACCTAATATGGTCAATAGACAGACAAGGCAAAGTAATAGCCGTGAATACAGCTTTTAGGAGTTTGATTGAAACGATAACAGGCGAGCAGCTAAAAGAAGGGGATGTAATAAGCAAAAATGCTTTTCCGGAAGATGTTTTAAAAAATTGGGACAATTATTACCAAAGGGCATTTGCAGGCGAGAGCTTTAGCGTAGGCGACTCTTCGTTTAACCCTCAAATAGGGAAGGTGTTTTACAGCATCGTGTCATTTTCCCCTATCAAGGATAAAGATGGGGTGGTTACAGGCGTTGCCTGCTTATCGAAAGATATTACAGAATTGAAAACGGCATCTCAAAAGTTGATTGAATTAAATGCGCAACTGGAGAAGAATGCAAAGGAATTAACCGTGAGCAACAAGGAACTAGAGCATTTTGCCTTTGTAGCCTCGCACGATTTGCAGGAACCTTTGCGCATGGTAACCAGCTTCCTTACACTGCTGGAAAAAAAATATGGCACCAGCCTGGACGAAGCAGGAAAAAAATACATTGACTTTGCTATTGATGGCGCCAAAAGGATGCGGCAGATTATTTTAGACTTGCTCGAGTTTTCGAGGATAGGAAGGGCAGAGGAAAGCACACAGGACATAAGCCTGAATACGCTGGTAAACGAAACGCTTGGATTGCTAAAAAGCCATATAGAGGAAAAGCAAGCCACCATAGAAATTGGGGAACTGCCTACCATCCATGCGCCTAAAGTACTGGTGCGGCAGGTATTCCTGAACCTCATCAACAACGCATTAAAATATACCAAAACAGGAGTTGCTGCACATATTATAATTAAGTGCGAGGATTTGGCATCATATTGGCAATTTTCTGTAACCGACAACGGCATTGGGATTAAAGAAAATTACTTTGAACGCATTTTTGTGATATTCCAACGACTGCACAATAAAGATGAATTTTCTGGTACTGGTATAGGGCTTGCAGTTACAAAAAAAATTATTACAATATTGGGTGGCAACATTTGGGTAAAATCAAAAGAGGGCGAGGGGAGTACTTTCTATTTTACAATTTTAAAAAACAGGTAAATGAAGCCAGTCCATATTTTATTGGTAGAGGACAATGCCGGGGATATATTGCTGACCAAAGAAGCCTTGAGCGAGGCCAACCCAGACATTCATGTAAGCGTGGTTACAGATGGTGAGCAAGCTACAGATTTCCTAGACAAGGCAGGGGGATATGCAGATGCTGAAATGCCCAATTTAATTTTGCTGGATATAAACCTGCCCCGTAAAAACGGGCATGAAGTGCTGCTGCATATAAAAAGCGACGAAAGGCTTAGGCATATACCCGTAATTATATTGACCACATCTTCTTTTGACAAAGACGTGAAGGATGCCTATAGAAACTTTGCCAGTTGCTTTATTACCAAATCGGTAGAAGTGGATGAATTTATGGAAATAGTTGCCAAAATTGTAAATTTGTGGGTTGGAATAGCAAAGCTGCCTGTGTTGTAGCCGCCACGGAACTAAATGCGAACGCGCATAAGAATGAAGTTTAAAGCGTATTGAGTAGGCTATTAAGAATAGGCATACTTTTTCTAACCATTGAAGACTATCCATTCGCTTTCTTCATCCCCGTCATTTCGACGAAGGAGAAATCTAATATCATAAAGATACCTCCAGTTTATTAAGGATAAGCCCATCATAAAAATAGTCATTACTAGATTAGGTTAGATTTCTCCTTCGTCGAAATGACGGGGATAGGGATGTTTATTTCTTCTTTCTTTCCTTCGTACCACATTGAGCCTTCGTGCCTTCGTGGCTAAAAAACTGGCCTTCGTGGCAAAAAATCAAACTTAATTCCTAATCGGTTTCCCCGTTTTCAATACGCTTTGCAGCCTTTCCAGTGTTTTTCTTTCGCCACAAAGCGATAAAAAAGCCTCACGTTCCAAATCGAGCAAATACTGCTCCGCTACCAATGTGGGTTCGCTAAGGTCGCCGCCGCACATCACATACGCCAGTTTTCTGGCTACTAGCGCATCATGTTCCGTGGCATAGCCTGCCCGCCACATGCCATTGATTCCTGCAAGCAATGCACCGAGTGCCAGCCTTCCCTGTACCTTTATGTCTGTGCGTTGTATAGGCTTGGTATAGCCCTGGTTGTAAATAGTTACTACACTATCTTTTGCCGCTGCAATGCGGCGGTTATAATTAATAACCACATCGTCATGCCCTTTCCTAAGGATGCCCATGTTGTATGCCTCGTAAGCAGAAGTAGCTACTTTGGCCGTGGCAATATCAAAAAAGCGTTTTTTTAACGTGTTTATTTCTGGCTCGTCCGGGTGCAGATCTGCTGCTGCCCTTAGCGTAAATTCTTTCGTGCCGCCACCGCCAGGAATCAAGCCAACCCCTAATTCCACCAGCCCAATATAGGTTTCTGCGGCAGCGCAAACCTTGTCTGCATGAAGGTTTATCTCGCAACCGCCGCCAAGGCTTAGCCCGTGCGGTGCAGTAACCACTGGTATGGAAGAATAGCGTACCCGCATCATGGTATTTTGAAACTGGCGGATGGCAATGTCTAGCTCTTCATACTCCTGCTCTATGGCATACATAAAAATCATCCCCACGTTTGCCCCGGCGCTAAAGTTAGTGCCCTCATTGGCTATCACTAAGCCTTTAAACCGCTCTTCTGCTATGGCAATAGCTGTTTGTATCCCTTCCAGCACTTCGCCACCAATGGTGTTCATCTTGCTGCTCCATTCCAGACCTACTACATCATCGCCAATATCATACAACCTGCAGGCACTGTTTTTCCAAACTGTTTTGTCGCTATTGTTTTTTAGTATTAAAAAAGCCTCGCTGCCAAGAATAGGTTTGTACGCTTGGGCGGCTACATCGTAAAACCATTTTTTGCCCGCTTCTACCTTGTAAAAACTAGCTATCCCTTTTGCCAGCATCTCCTCCACCCATGGGGCTATGGCTATGCCAGCGGCTTTCATTGCCTGGCTTGTTTCGGCTACGCCTAAAACATCCCATGTTTCAAATGGGCCTAGCTCCCAGCCAAAGCCAGCTTTCATTGCATCGTCTATCCGGTATAGTTCATCGCTTATTTCTGGTATGCGGTGAGATACATAGGCAAACAACGCCTGGTGGAATTGGCGGTAAAACTCCCCAGCCTTATCTTTTCCAGCATTTACTGTTTGTATGCGTTGCGCTAGGTTTTCTATGGGCTTGGCAGCATCCAGCGTGGCAAATTTTACTTTTTGCCTTGGCTTGTATTGCATGGTTTCCAAATCCAGCACTTGTATTTCTTTTTCGCCATTGGTATTTGAGGGCAATTTTTTAAAAAATCCCTGCCCGGTTTTGTCGCCCAGCCAGTTGTTGGCCAATATGCCGCCCAGCCAAGAGGGCATGTTAAAAATGGCTTTTGCCTCGTCGTTGGGGCAATTGCCAGCAATACCGTTGGCTACTTTTACCAGCGTGTCTATGCCCACAACGTCGGCCGTGCGGAAAGTGGCTGATTTTGGCCGTCCAATCACGGGACCTGTTAGTGCGTCTATCTCGTCTATGCTTAGGTGCAGTTGCTGCATGACATGGAAAATGCTCATCATGCTAAAAACGCCTATGCGGTTCGCAATAAATGCTGGCGTGTCTTTGCACAGCACAGTGGTTTTGCCAAGGTATAAATCGCCATAGTGCATCAGGAAATCAACTACTTCAGCATCTGTTTCGGGTGTTGGTATAATCTCCAGTAGCCGCAAGTAACGTGGCGGATTGAAAAAATGCGTACCGCAGAAATGCTTTTTAAAATCTTCGCTCCTGCCTTCGCTTAGCAAGTGTATGGGTATGCCAGATGTGTTGGAAGTGATTAATGCGCCTTGCTTCCTGAAGAGTTCTACCTTTTCGTAAATGCTTTTTTTAATGTCTAGGCGTTCTATTACCACTTCAATAATCCAGTCTGCCGTGGCAATTGCTTTTAGGTTGTCGTCAAAATTGCCTGTCGTTATATTTTGTGCTGCCTCTTGTGTAAAAATAGGGCTAGGGTGGCTTTTCAGTGCAGTTGCCAACGCCTCGTTTACCAGTTTGTTCCTTTCAGCAGGCAGGCTGCTAGTAGTGGCATTGTCTGCCACCCTGTCTAGCAGCAGTACCTTCACACCAATACCTGCAAAATGGCAGGCAATACGGCTACCCATAACCCCACTACCCAAAACGGCAATTTGTTTGATGGAACGTTTCATACGGCAAAGCATTAATAGAACATTCAAAGCTAGAATAAAAAAGGGGGATAGTGAGCAAGATATTTTGGGAGTGGTGCTAAGCAGTATCAGTCAACATATGTTTCCTTTATTACTGCTTTTATTTTAGCAATCTCTCTTGCATTTAGGGTATCAAACACTTTTATAATCCTAGCCTTGTCCACAGTTCGTATTTGATCCAACACTGCCCAGCTAGAGGTTGTTTTGCCTTTTACTTCCACCCTAGTAGGATACGATTTAGGGCTGCTAGTCATAGGAGCAATCACAATAGTTTGCAAATACCTGTTCATCTCATCTGGTGAAATAACCAAGCAAGGCCTTGTTTTCTTTATTTAGCTGCCAATTGTTGGGTCAAGGTTCACCAAAACAACTTGATACTGCCTTAGCTCCATTCTTCACAATTTTCATCTTCAAATACATCGTCAATCAATAGTTTGTCATCCCCATTGTCGTGCATTTGTTTAAATGCCTTGTCCCACCCTTTCCTTGCAACATTTTTAGGCTTCAATATGATATAGCCTTTTTCCAGTACCAGCTCCACGGTATCTTTACTATTGTATTTTTCTATCACTGTCTTTGTTAGCCTTATTCCCTTGGAATTTCCTATTGGTATTACGGGTAAATATGCAGACTTAATTAAGTTAATACTATATTATTTAAGCGACCTCACCCCAACCCCTCTCCAAAGGAGAGGGGCAAGAACCAAACCCTCTCAGAATTATATTAAGGTAATTATGGCTTATTACTTATGTCCATATACACAGATTTTATTGTAGCTATAAAGTAATTACAAAAACATTGAAATAACAAGTTTATGGGTATAACTATAAATTATGCCAAATATCGATAGCTGCCAGCAGGATGCGAAGCTGGCATAACTTAAATTTCAAACTCTTTCTACACCACCCCAGTAAATTGTTTCAAGAAGCGTATATCGTTTTGGCTGTATAAACGCAGGTCGTTTACCCGGTATTTCAGCTGGCAAATCCTTTCTATGCCCATGCCAAATGCAAAGCCTGTGTATTTGTTGGGGTCTATGCCAAAGTTTTCCAATACTTTGGGGTGTACCATGCCGCTGCCCAAAATTTCTACCCAGCCAGTATGCTTGCACACGTTGCAGCCATCGCCGCCACATATCAGGCAGCTTATATCCATTTCTGCGCTTGGCTCAGTGAAAGGGAAATAGGATGGGCGGAAACGCACTTTTACATCTTTGCCAAACATTTCCTGCACAAAAAAGTAAAGCGTTTGTTTAAGGTCAGCAAAGCTGGCGTGTTCATCTATATACAACCCTTCCACTTGGTGGAAAAAGCAATGTGCCCTGGCACTGATGGTTTCGTTCCTATATACGCGACCAGGGCATATAACCCTTATTGGGGGCTTTTGTGTTTCCATTACCCTTGCCTGCACGCTGCTAGTGTGGGTGCGCAATAGCCAAGAAGGGTTTTGGTTGATGTAAAATGTGTCCTGCATATCCCGTGCAGGGTGGTCTTCTGGCAAATTCATGGCACCGAAATTGTGCCAGTCATCCTCTATTTCTGGGCCTTCGGCAATGGCAAAGCCAAGGCTTTTAAAAATAGAAACCACTTGGTTCCTTATCATGCTCAATGGGTGGCGCGTGCCAACAGGCACATGGCTGCCTGGCAGGCTCCAATCAATTTGGTTTTCAGTACCTGCATCTGTATTAGTTATGGCGGCTTGCAGTACTTCAAATTTATTTTCAACAAAGGACTTGAACTCGTTTAGCAATTGGCCAAAAGCTTTCTTCTGCTCATTAGGCACATTTTTCATTTCGCCCATTACAGATTTTACCAGCCCTTTAGTACCTAGGTATTGGATGCGGAAATTTTCTACTGCTTCTGCTGTGCTGGCTTCCACGGCGGCAATTTCCTTCTTGTATTGTTCTATCTGCTGCAATAATGCTTCCATGCTGCAAAGGTAAATGAAAGGCTTTTATGGGAAAGCAATTTCTGTTTCTAATAGAGAATCATTGTTCTCATCACTTTTTATGGTTGTTTTTCATAGCAACCAATATCTGGCAGGCCAACTGGCCTTGGGTGGCGATCCAAATCTACCTTTACCCGTGCATTAATGCCTTTATCTATACATGGGGAAACACCTTTTGCAAAATGAAAATCAAAATACCTAGTGCCGGTATTGATACTATCGAAAAGTGGTGACTGATTGGCGATACAATTTGTTAATGTAACCCCTGCTATATTAATATTATTTGCATTTTTTTCCTTGTACAATACATTGGTCATAGTTACGTTAAATGCCGCTCCAGTGCTTGTATTGTTTACCAGTGCCAATTCATCGTCAACCAAGCCCCCACTGCCATATACAATGCTGTTGGTAAGCGTGCAAGCAAGCGGGTTGATAGAAGAATTGTCGCTATTGGTATTGCTAAGCGTAAGCACTGGGTTTTTATGGTCTAAGTAGTTGTTGGCATAGCTGACCATGGTGCAATGAGTAAATGAATAGTTGCCGCCGCTAATCAGAGAAACATTATATCCACAGTTGCTAACCAAGCAATTTGTAGCTGTGATGCTGGTATTGCTGCCACCAATGGCCACATCGTAAATATTATCGAAAATGCACTGCACCATCGCCAACTTAGGGCTGCTATTGCTGGAAGGTGATTGTACGATTACCCCTTGGTAAGCATTTTTGATAGTACAGTATCTCAAAATATTATTAATACTTTTTTCATTGAAATAAATGCCGGGCCAGCCCCCTGGGTAATCCCTGTAAGGGTCGTCTATCCTGTCGCTTTGAAAACGGATGCCCCCGGTGGAGTCGCCAAGGGCTTGCATAGTGCCGTTGATAAGGATAGGGGCATTAGCATTTACATATACCTTAGTGCCTTGTTGAAGGGTGAGCGTAGCACCTTGGCTAACAGTAACCCCTCCCAATATCACAATAGGCAGGTTGCTTGTCCAAGTAGTGTCTTTGTTAATGGTTGTATTCCTTAAAAAATTTGCATTTTGCCCATAGGCATCTAGTTGTAAGTAGCGGGTATTGCCGTTGTAGCTAACCTTTATGCTGTCCCTCACAATAAACGGCAGGTTGGCTGCATTTGGGTTGATGCTCACAGTTACAAATCCATAGAGGCTATCGTTTGCATCTATTCCTATATTGGAAAATGAAGTGCCTGCTGTGCCATCTAGGTTTAGCTTAAAAAAAGAGCCGCTTCCCCCCATTAACTGAACATTGCTAAGCGATAATTTTTGGTTGTTATTGTTGAATATCTTGAAGAACTGGGTGGTAGAACCAGTGGTGGTAAACACGGTGTCAAAATGCAATGTATCGTCCGAAATGCTTAGATGTGCGTTACTACTAGTAATAAAACTATCTTTTTTGCAAGAGGAAATACCCGCAGCTACTAAAATGATGAAAACAAATGCAGTAACAAATTTCATTTGGTAAAAATAGGTATTCAAGGGAATAAAAAAGAAGGGGCTTGCTTTGTTCACCTAAATAGTAAACCCTACCCCAATAACAGACAGCCTAACCCCCGGTATTTTTACCATCTCGCTGCCACAGGCCTCTACAGATGCCCCTGTGGTAATCACATCATCTACCAGGGCAATGTGCTTGCCTTTTAGTGCGTCTGCATTTGAAATGGCAAATGCCCCATCTACATTCTCCCACCTGCTGCTGATGTTTTGTTTTGTTTGGGTGGTGGTTGCCACTGCCCTGCTAACGGCATGGCTAATAATTGGTTTTTGCCAAACGCTGGCAATGCCTTCGCAAATCAATTGTGCTTGGTTATAGCCCCTCTTCTTTTCTCGTTTTGCGTTTAATGGCATGGGTACCAATGCTTCAATGGCATCAAAACGGTTGTTGTCTTGCAACTGGTAGCCAACAAGCTTGCCTAGGTACAAGCCCATTTGCATATTGCCCTTGTATTTCAGTTCATACACAAGGCGTTGCAACAAGCTGTTTTTGGTAAAATAATAGCTCGATGCCGCCTGTTCTACTTTTAGCCGTCCATAAAATTTCTTTTCCACTGGGTTGTCGGCAACAGTAAAAAAGCCTGTTTCTGGCAATTCGTAAAAGCATTTGGCGCATAAAAAATTGCCATTGTCCAATACATCTGTGCCGCAGCCTTCGCAGTTGTGTGGGTATAGGAGATGCGTAAAATCGGACAAATAGGATTTAATGGTTGTGAGCATTGGGCATTAATTAGGAATTATAAATTAGGAATTAGGAGTTAATTGGGATTGCTATGGTAATTTAAACAAGCTATTAATTGGTGGAAGGCAGTAATAATATTAAGCCTCATTATCATTGAATAATTCTTCTACGGTTACTGCTTTTTTCTTGCCTTCTCTTATCAATTGTATATCCTTAAGCCCCTCCTCTATTTTTTTTAGGAGAACCCCTGATTTTTTGTTACTTTTTTTTACTATTTTTCATTTTTTACTAATTTAAAATCAAAATATTTCGACAAGTCTTCCAAAGCCTGTAAACTTTTTTTTATGCTTGTACCTGATTACTATTTCCGGCATACTATTTTTTATAAAAGTAATGATTTTTTAAAATAAGTTACTACTCAGGTATCTTTGGGTACATAAAGGAGAAAACAAGGACAGTTATATATTTTTTATACTATTATTTTCGCCAGGTTTTTTATTAAGATAGTTTCAGTTTTGCCAATTTTGGGTCTTTTGGCCGCTCCTGATTTTTTTTTAAAAATCCTCATTTATTTTGCAATTCATTGATTATCAATAAATATTAGCGAATTTTTAGTAGAAAAAATGTGTTATTTTATGATAATTTACTATCATTTATTAATTATCTATTGATAAGAAACTGATAATGAACTAATCATTTTATGATTATAAAGTGATAATTTATTGATAAGGAATTATAATACCTTATTTTTTAAAAACTACTATTTTAATATTAGTAAAAAAAGAACTACGATACTCCAGCCGGGACACTAGCTTTGTAAATGCTTTGTATCTGGTGCATTTATACACCAAAGATAAGGTTTTTATAAATTAGGGCACGTTTCAGTACAATCTAAAAAGGCAGCCCAAGCGAAAAACTCCTATACAACCAATTTGCCACGAATGCACGAATAGCACTAATTTTTATATTAATTGGTTGTTTTTAGCTAAACGCCAATTTCTTGTAAGAAGACTTTTATGCACCCTTATCTTTTCACACAAAAACATACAACATATAACTTAAAACGTACAAATCAACCAACTCTCCTAAAACAATAATTGATACACTTCATGTACTTGCCCTGCCGCTACTACTTGTATCTTGAACGACTTTGGGTCAAAACTTTTCTTGTTGTATTTGCTCACGATTATTTTTTCAAAACCTAGTTTTTCTGCCTCGGCTATGCGTTGTTCTATTCGGTTCACGGCACGTATCTCGCCATTTAGACCCACCTCCCCGGCAAAGCAAACATGGGGCGGCAATGGCACATCCTCGTAGCTGCTGAGCAAAGCACAAATAACCGCTAGGTCTGTAGAAGGGTCTTCTATTTTCAAGCCCCCGGCAATGTTTACAAACACATCCTTTGTGCCGAACTGGAAACCACCACGTTTTTCCAAAACAGCTAGTAATAACTGTAACCGCCGCAAATCGAACCCGCTTACGGTGCGTTGAGGCGTGCCATATACGCTTTGGGTAACCAATGCCTGCACTTCTATCAGCAATGGCCGCATCCCTTCCAGCGAGGCTGCTATGGCGCTGCCGCTCAATTGCTCGTCCCGTTGGGCAATCAATATTTCAGATGGGTTCGATACTACTTTCATGCCATCGCCTGTCATTTCGTAAATGCCCAGTTCCGACGTGCTGCCAAATCGGTTTTTCAGGGTACGCAAAATGCGGTAGGCATAGTGGCGGTCGCCTTCAAACTGCAGCACGGTATCTACCATGTGTTCCAGTATCTTGGGTCCGGCAATGCTGCCATCCTTGGTTATATGGCCTATCAGGAAAACAGGGGTGTTGGTTTCCTTGGCAAACCGCTGGAACTCGGCCGCACATTCCCTTATCTGGCTAATGCTGCCAGCTGAACTATCTATAAGGTTCGATTGGATGGTTTGGATAGAGTCAACAATAACTAGTTGCGGCTGTAGCTTTTTTATCTCTTCAAAAATGGCTTGCACGGAGGTTTCCGTTAAAAGATAAAAGTCAGTGTTGGCCATTTTTAGCCTGTCGGCTCGCATTTTCACTTGTTGCTCGCTTTCCTCGCCACTGATGTACAATACCCTTGTGCCGCTCATCATCAAGCCGTGCTGCAGGAAAAGCGTGCTTTTGCCTATGCCTGGCTCGCCACCCACCAGCACAATGCTCCCTGGCACAATGCCGCCGCCCAATACACGGTTCAGTTCTGCGTCTTGGGTTACCAGCCTTACTTCCTGCAATGCTTTTACATCCTGCAAGGCAATGGCTTTGGCAGCTTTGCGTCCACCTTTGGTATATCCTTGCCAGCTTTGTTCTTTTGTACCTTTGTCCAGCACTTCTTCTACAAAAGTGTTCCACTCGTTGCACGAGGGGCATTTACCCAGCCATTTAATGCTTTCGTACCCACAATTGCTACAAAAAAAAGCTGTTTTTACTTTGCTCATGCAGTAAAGGTAAAGAAGCGAAGTGTTTTTTCGCCAAGAAGGCACGAAGACTCGAAGTAGCACGAAGAAGAAAAAGCCATAATTAACTTATTGCTATTTCTTCCATGCAAACTCATAACTTGCTATTGTATTTTATGAAATAAGGATAAAATAGTAGTAAGATAATTTGGTACTGGTACTTGTTACTTATAAAGGGAATAATAAACTATATATAAAAAATGAAAATTTCAATACGAAAGGCTGTAAAAGAAGATTGTAAACGGCTGTTGGAACTAATACAAGAACTGGCCAATTTTGAAAAAGCACCGCAGGAAGTAACGGTAACTATTGCCCATTTTGAAGAAAGCGGTTTTGGCAGCAGCCCTGTTTGGTGGGCTTTTGTGGCAACCACCATTTTGGAAGGTACAGGCGAAGAAACGATTATTGGCTTTGCATTGTACTATATACGCTACAGCACATGGAAGGGGCAATGCCTTTACTTGGAAGATTTGCTGGTTACAGAACAAGCCCGTGGCAAGGGCATAGGCAAGCTATTGTTTGAAACCATTATTGAGGAGTGCAAAAGCAAAGGCTTTAAGCGGATGTGCTGGCAAGTGCTGGATTGGAACGAGCCAGCAATCCAGTTTTATAAAAAATACAATGCCGTTTTAGATGGGGAATGGGTAAATGGGGCTATTGATTTTTAATTAATGACTATGTTGCCCATTTTTATTGAATATACCAGCCTCGTGCTTTTAGGTAGCTATTACTTGGTGATGACGGCGAATAATATTTCACCAGTCCAATCTTTTTGGCAAAGTATGTTTTAATAGCGGAAACACCGGCCCCATAGTCTGTGCCATCTGTGCCTAGCAAGCTTAATTGTTGATCCACTTCTATTACACTGTCAATATTGGGGCTTGTAAATTCTGAAGACAGACCTTTTGATATAATAGTAGAAGTTATTTTTCCTTTTAATATAGTCCCTGAAAATATCACATTCATTTGAGGCGTCTGCCAACTGCCGCCAACAGGCACGCTCTCGTCAAGCATCTTGTATTCAAATTTTATTCCTAAGGAGGAGCTAAATTCTGTTGAGTATTCATAATACTTGCCTGCACCGTCTTTCCTGTAATACCTTTTGTCGTTGTTGCTGCCTACAAACTGCCTGTATTGCTGGCCATCAAGGGTAATTTGTGGCAAATTTGGCACACTATATCTTATACTATCTTGTTTGCCGGGGTTGGTTTCTACGGTGTCGTAAGTGCAGTAGCTGCCAACAGTCATGGGAAAATAATCTGACTCGGCAGAAACATGCGGCAGCAAAGCGGCAGTGGTAATAGCAAAAGAACAAGAAGATGAACGGAAATATATTGTGAACATAGCAGTAGATGCTTGGTTAGATGTACCATGCCCTTTCAGGCTCACCACCTGCTGCCCGGTGCTAGTGGCAGCAGCAGAGTCCATAGAAAACCAATAGCCATTAAGCGTATCTGTATATAGCTTGTATTTGCCCGTTGTGCTAAAAGTTACTGAAACTGATAAATAGTTATTGTCTGTAAGGGCCGTATCTTTCACATAGTCGCCATGAACGGTAACGCCTTGGCAGTTGCCCAGGTTGTCCTGCAGGCTGCCTTGAGCAATGGTAGAAGGAGTTGTTACTGGCACTGTTGTCGTGCCACCTACATAATGCTCCACGCTATAATCTTTCTGGCAAGCCATGGCAAAACAGGCACTTATAATTGCCAATACCGTTATTTTACCAAGCTGCTTGTTCATAATGTTTTTTGACTAGAATTCTATTGTCAAATATAGATAATATTCATGCCAAAAATGCTGCCTTGTTTTAAGCGCAAGTTAACAACTCCCTATCTTTGGAAAAATTTTTATTAGTGAGATTATTCTTTTCCCTTGTTGTTTCTTGTTGCCTTGTTTTAGCAGCTTGCAACACCATCGATGTATATGAAAAAACAACGCCTTTCCCCGCTTTTAAATGGACCACCGATAACAAGCCCGTGTTTAATTTTACCATAAAAGATACTAACGCACTCTACAATATTTTTGTTGTGGTAAAGCATGAAGATGCCTATCATTACAACAATCTTTGGTTAAATGTTACCACTAAAGCCCCTGGTACTGCTGCTGTAAGCCAGCAACTGGAAATTATTTTGGCCAACAATGGCAAGGGCTGGCTGGGCAGCGGCATAGACGATATATTCACACATTGGGTGCGTATTACCCAAGCACCCGTGAAATTGAAAAAAGGCGACTACCAATTTACCCTCCAGCAAATCATGAGGGAAAACCCATTGGAATCTGTATTAAGCGCAGGCATACGGGTAGAAAAAGCAACGCCATGACCGTAAGATTATCCATGAGGCAAAAACTTACAATGGTAACCATTGTATATTGGGTATTGCTTTCGTACATGATTGCGGCACTGGTTTGGTGGTTTATTGCCCTGCAAAACCAAAACAGCCTGATGGCCAGCATGAGGCTGGTAGAGTTGAAAAAAGACGACCCCCACTACATAGAAAAAGTAACCCTTATCGAAGATGCCCGCGGGCGGAAAATAGCACAATACATTGGCGAAGGCTCCACCTTTCTTGCGTTGATAATTGTAGGCGCCGTGTTTGTGTTTAGGGCTACCCGGCGGCAATTGATGCTATCGCAACAGCAACAAAACTTCATGATGGCGGTAACGCACGAACTAAAAACCCCTATTGCAGTTGCCATGCTGAACCTTGAAACCCTGCAAAAGCGGAAACTGGACATTGACAAGCAACAAAAGCTTATTGGCAATACTTTGCAGGAAGCCAACAGGTTGAATACCTTGTGCAACAATATTTTATTTGCTGCGCAATTAGATGCTGGTGCGTATAAGCCTAGCCAAGTAGAAATAAACTGGAGCAATATAGTGGCTAATTGTGCCAAAGACTTTATAAATCGCTACCCAAACCGAAACATACCAGTAAATATTACTGACGGCTTGCATATAATGGGCGAGGAGCTGCTGCTGCAAATGCTGGTAAACAACTTGATAGAAAATGCACTGAAATATACCCCAAAAGAAGCCTCAGTAGCCATTTCCCTACAAGCAGAAGGCAACAAAATGCTGCTGCAAGTAGCAGACGAAGGCATTGGCATAGCAGAAGAAGAAAAAAAGCGGGTGTTTGAAAAATTTTACCGCAGCGGCGACGAGAAACTAAGGAACACGAAAGGCACAGGGCTTGGCCTATACCTTTGCAAAAAAATAGTGCAAGGCCACAAGGGCACCATTGCAGTAAGCAATAACCAACCAAAAGGAAGTATATTTACGGTTATATTTAATGGGTTATTTTAAATATTGTGGGCGGTATTTTAACCACAAGGTTCACAAGGAATAAGAAACACAAGGTACACAAGGCGATAATAGCAAATAAAGGGCACAAAGGATTTCCCAAATCCCAATATTATAGCAGGGTTCTTGAATAGCCTTGTGTTTCTTAGCCTCCTTTACGGGGAGCGTACTCCTAGCTATGATGAATTTTACTTAGTGTACTTTGTGTAAATCCTTTGTGTTCCTTGTGGTTAAATTTCTTTTGATTGCGTACATTAAATTTAGGCACAATGAACCAAGGTAAAGGCAATATTTTATTGGTAGATGACGAGGAAAACCTGCACGAAGCCCTAAAGTTAAATTTGGAAATGGAGGGCTATGAGGTAACCAGTGCTTTCAATGGCAGCGAGGCACTAAAAGCCATAGCCAATGAGTACTTTGACTTGGTGGTGCTAGACGTGATGATGCCAGAAGTAGATGGCATTACCGTAGCAGAAACCATGCGGGTAAACAACCTAGACACCCCTATACTAATGCTTAGTGCCAAAAACACAAGTGCCGACAGGGTGTTAGGCCTGAAAAAAGGAGCGGACGACTACCTTGCTAAGCCTTTTAACCTAGAGGAATTGTTGCTAAGGGTAGAAAAACTGATTACCAAAAACCAAAAAATACAGGAAAAAGAAACCATTGGCGACCTGTATAACTTTGGTGGCAACACAATAGATTTTAAGGCACAACATGCCACCACCCACGATGGCAAGCAAATAGAACTAAGCAAAAAAGAAACCATGCTGCTAAAGCTATTGGTAGAAAACAAAGGCGAGGTAGTAACCAGGGAAAAGATACTACAAGTAGTTTGGGGCTACAATGTGTACCCCACTACACGCACTATTGATAATTTTATCCTCAATTTCCGCAAGCATTTCGAGCCAGACAGCCGCAACCCTGTTCACTTTCATTCTGTGAGGAGCGTGGGGTATAAATTTAATAATTAGGAATTAGGAATTAATAATTAGGAATTATGAATCATAAGTTTTAAAACCCTTAGATTGAAGTCTCAAATGCAAAATCAGTGATTGCTAAAAGCGTAAGTTGGATGGATTTTAGAATTAAGCTACCCGAAAGTAATAGCTGTAGTTCTTGTTAGTTTACATATTCAATTCCTCAATCAGTGATCGAAGCTTTTTCAATTCCTAATTCTTAATTCCTGATTATCATGTGCGGCATTGCAGGCATTTTATCCCCTTACCCATCATTGGTGCAGCCAAAAAAGGTGCAGGCCATGGCGGATGCTTTGCAGCACCGTGGCCCCGATGGGGAAGGTTTTTGGGCAAATGAGGAAAACACCATTTGCCTTGGACACCGCCGATTGGCCATAATAGATACCAGCAATGCAGCTGCCCAGCCATTCAATTACCTGCATTATACCCTTGTTTTCAACGGGGAAATTTATAACTATATAGAAATAAAGCAAACCCTGCATCAGCATGGATATTCCTTTACTACGCTAAGCGACAGCGAGGTAATACCAGCCGCTTTTGACCATTGGGGCAAAGACTGCCTGCATCATTTTGATGGTATGTTTGCCTTTGCATTATACGATGCAAATACAAAGGAATTATGGATAGCCCGTGACCGTTTTGGCGAAAAGCCATTGTACTACCACGCCATATATCAGCAGCGTGGGCAGTTTGAGCAGTTTGCATTTGCCAGCGAGATGAAAGCCCTTTGGGCAATTGGCATAGAAAAGCAGTTGAGCGGCACCATGATGCTCAACTACCTTACACTTGGCTACACCCAAAACCCTATTAAACAAACACAGACCTTTTACAGCAATATACTTTCCCTGCCTGCCGGACATTATTTAACAATCCAGCCGAGCAAAGGGAAGGTACAGATGAAAAAGTGGTATTCATTAAGTGGTCAGTGGTCAGTGGCCAGTGGTCAGTTGGGTGGTTCTTATCCCCCTTCAGGGGTTAGGGGTATTTCTTACCCCCCTTTAGGGGATGGGGGTGATGCTATTGAGCTATTTACAGAATTATTCAATACTTCCATTAAGCGAAGGCTGCGGAGCGATGTGCCTTTGGGTACATCTTTAAGTGGTGGATTGGACAGCTCGGCTATTGCCGCTACTTTGCTTTCCAGTGGTGTTGGCTCGTTGGATACTTTTTCTGCTGTATTCCCAGGGTTTAAGCAAGACGAAAGCCAGTTTATCGATGATTTCCAACAGCGCTACCCACAAAAAAACTTGCATTGCCATTTTGTAACGCCAACAACGCAGGACTGGATAGACAACTGGGGCTTACTCATGCACCATCAAGAAGAACCTGTGCAAAGCAGCAGCATACTTACCCAGTTTATGGTGTATAAACTAGCAAAGGAACAAGGCATCACCGTTCTGCTAGATGGGCAGGGGGCAGACGAAGTGCTTGGCGGCTATAAAAAATACATGCCATGGTTTTTGCAGCAGCAACTACGCAGCGGCTATGCCAACTTTGCAAGGGAAAAACGGTTGTTGCAACAAAATGATTTTTTGGATAGCTTGGGCATTAAAAACTATGCTGCGGCTTTTTTCCCAGAAAGGGCAGCCAAGCAGTTGCAGCAAAATGCTATTATCAGGCAAAAGCACAATGCTTTCATCAACCCAGATTTTTACAACCATTACCAAAATAAAGACACCCTTCAAAAACCAGTGGTAAAAACACTGGAAGACATATTGTATTACAACACTTTTACCCAAGGCTTGCAGGAATTGGTGCGGTATGCCGACCGCAACTCCATGGCACATAGCCGTGAAGTGCGGTTGCCTTTCTTAAGCCACCAATTGGTGGAATTTATTTTCTCGCTGCCGGCTACTTTTAAAGTGAGGGATGGCTTTACTAAATGGATATTGAGGAAAAGCGTGGAAGGCATATTGCCAGCTAGTATAGCTTGGCGGAAAGGGAAAGTAGGCTACGAGCCGCCCCAGCAGCAATGGATGCAGCAACCCGCCATTATAGACATGGTACACGAAAGCCGCAAGAAATTAGTTGCTAAAAACATCCTTACCCAAGCTGCACTGAATGCACCCTTGAATGCAAAAGCTGCCCATGCAGCCGATAATTTCGATTGGCGGTATATGAGTGCAGCTGGGATTTTGTAGGGGGCTTTAGCCCTGAGATATTAATTTCTTATGGGCTAAAATGGGAAGGTTATTTTCACAACGTTACTTGTATATAGCAATATCTGTTAAAACGGGCAAATGGTCTGATGCGAGAAACATTGGGCAATAGTATTGCTTTGCATACAACTCCTTGCTCAAAAGCGTTATATCTATTCGCAAAAAAGGTGAAATGCCGGGGTAAGTATTGCCCCAGCCGCTTTGATTCTGTAAAAAGGCATCATCTAGCCCTTGGCTTATATATTGGTAAACATAGCTAGATGGCACCGAGTTTAAATCGGCACAAAAAACAAAAGGCAGCGTGCATTTGTCTAGTTGCTCTTTTATCAGCTTTGCCTGCAAAACATGAACTGAATCGTAGTAACGCAATTTCTCGAATTTGCTTTTATAAAAAATAACAGTTGTGTCGTCCTTGAAAAAAGAATAATCGGTTATTTGAGGGTTTTTTCCATCTCTGTGCAGGTTCATCGACCGCAAATGGGTAGTATAAAACCTTATTGCTTTATTATTTATTTTAATGGTGGCATACATCAGGTGTTCTGGGTAATGCTTATTGGCGTATGCGAACCTGTCAGAGTCTATAATGGGATATTTAGAAAAAATAGCTGTGCCGTATTTATACGCCACGTCATGGTTTAATCGAAAATCATAATCGGTAGAAATATAAAAATAAGTGTAGTGAAGTGTGTCAACCATATATTTTACATTGGAAACAAAATATTCGTTTTCTAGATAGGATTCAAAATCCTGCATGCACACAACATCTGCATTTGATTGTTTTATAAATGACATTATTTGCCTTCTAGGGCTATTGATGCTATCGTGCAACCTTCCATTGTTTATAAAATCATTTACATTCCACGAAAGTAGCCTGATGCTCCCGGTCTCTTTTTGTTCATGGTACTTTTTGGGGAAGTGCAGCCCTGTGGTGGCAAGGATATTTTTATACCCCAACAATATTAAAAACAAAAAAACAAAGCTATACTTTCTATAAAAAAAAAGGCTGCACAACAAAACAGCCAACATGCCTGTCAGTAAATAAGGAAAACCTAAAGCCAAGAAAGTAAAAAAATAGCAGTATATAGGGTTTATAAAAGGCGTTGCACAGCTTAGCAGGTAAACAAAACAGTACACCGAAATGCCAATAACGGTTGCAGCCTTTACAAAAGCATAAAGTTTAGCCATACTAATTTTTAAAATTCTTCTTTGCTTGCTTTTTTAAGGAACAATTTTTCATCATCTGTAAGCATGTGGTAGCCCTCTTGGTTAATTTTGTCTAAAATATCATCCAGTTTTTGCTGGGTAAGGTTGGGCGTTTTCGTGTAGGGGGGCTGGTTGCTTTTATAGTACAACTTATCTTTTTGTGGCGTAGCAGCTTGTTTCTTTTCCGGGTTAAACAGGCCATCTATCCAGTTTGCAAAACTGTACATCCATTGCCCCCAATCGTTCCCTTTGCCCAATTGCTTGATGTAAATAAAACCCATTGCCCCACCTGCAAGGTGGGCAACTGCCATGCCCCCACTACTACTTGCAACGGTGGCATAATCTATAGCTACAAAAACCAAGGTAAGTACCCAAAGCGGGATGCCGCCATTAATTAATGGGAATATACGATAGTCTGGTGCCAATGTGGTAGTGCCTACGGCTACTGCCATTACCGATGCGCCTGCACCCATCATAGACACATTGCCAACATTTTGCGCCAGCACTGGGAAAATATTATTGGTAAGCAAGAAAAATAATGCCCCTACCACACCGCCATACAGGTAAATGGGTATCAGCTTGGTGTTGCCAGTTAAATCTTGAAGTATATAGCCAAAACCCCATACCCAAAGGAGGGTGCTTATTAAATCCATTACGCCTAAATGGCTGAACATATAAGTAAATACCGTCCATGGTCTGGTAGCCAGTTTTTCAAACGAGGCAGGCAAGCAAAACCAGTCTATTATTTGGTGCTGGAAAAATATTTGCGGTATATCGGAAAAAAAGTAAACGATTTTAAGGAAATTGAGCAGTATAAACACGGTACTGTTGATGATAATGAGCCATGTGAGGGCATTATTGTCTTCCCCTAGCAAAGGCATTCTTCTCTTGTTATTGTCTCTAAAGCCCACAGTGTACTATTTTTTTGTAAAGTTAACAAGTGCAAGGTTACCCAAATGCTAAAACAAAAATAGGCGGTATTTTTTTCGCCACTAAGGCTCAAAGCGGCACGAAGAAAATTACAAAAAAGAAAGAAAAGAATAAGGGGCTTTGTGTTGTAATATAACCTTCCAACTTTTTTTCTTTGTGCTTCTTCGTGTTTTTGTGCCTTTGTGGCTAATACTAATAAAATGTTTTTTTGTTTGTTTTATTCCAAGTTATTACAATTAACAAGCCCACTATTGCTCCACCCACGTGGGCCCAGCGTGCAACATTGTCGCCGGCAGAATTTTTCACAGCAAAAAACAACTCATAAGCAAAATAAGCCAAGCCTGCCCATTTTGCCTTTACAGGCACAAAAAAGTACAGATATAAATAGGTATTGGGGAATAAATAAACGAATGCTGCCAGCACGCCAAATATGGCACCGCTGGCACCAATGGTGGGCGTATTTAAAATGGATGTATAATAAGCAGAAAGCGTTTCCATCAATTTATCAGAGGCTGCAACGTCATCTGGGCTATTTCTAAGATACTCTACTAAATCGCCCGAGACATGGTGATAGTCTGCAAATGCAAGCATAGCCTGTATGCTTCCTGCCTGATGGTTTACATGCATGGAAGCTATTTGAATGTATTGGCTGTTGAGGTTTGAAATGTCATAATTCAAGAATAGCAAGTGCAACAAAGCTGCTCCTAGGCCACAAATAAGGTAAAATGTTAAGAACCTTTTCCCGCCCCACAAGCTTTCCAGTATGGAACCAAACATCCATAGTGCAAACATATTCCCAAATATATGCCCTACATCCCCATGCAAAAACATGTGTGTAACCAATTGCCATGGTTTGAACAATGGGCTTTTCCATGCATGGAGGGCAAACCAATCGTCAAAAGAAAACTGGTTACCAATAGTATTCTGTGCCAAGAAAAATAACCCGTTGATGATGAGTAAATTTTTAATCACCATGGGTAACACTTCAAATCTGCCCGGCCTAAATTCTTTCATACCTATTTTCCCCGTAGGGGTATATTTATTTTTAATTGTTACAAGTTGCAAGGTTTCTAGTTACAGCTTACCATGGGTTTCACCAATGGCTACTATTGTTCAACCCCTGTAGTGTTTGTAGCAAATGCACCGCATTTTTAATACTTTTACACTTATCTAACTTACCGCTTACTACTTATGACTTATGACTGCCTCAACTTCAACTGCACTACATTTTCTATATGGTGTGTATGGGGGAACATATCTACGGGCTGAATTTTTGTTACCATATATTTTTCGTCCAGCAATGCTAAGTCCCTTGCTTGTGTGGCAGGGTTGCAGCTTACATATACTACCAATGGGGCTGCTATATCTAGTAATTTCTTTACCAGTTTTTCGTGCATCCCTGCACGGGGGGGATCTGTAATAACCACATCTGGCCTGCCGTGCTCTAAAAAGAAATCATCATTGCAAATGTCTATAACATCGCCTGCTGTAAAAAAAGAGTGGTTTATGCTGTTTAACGCTGCATTCTCCCTCGCATCTTTTATGGCGTCTTCTATTAACTCTACCCCAACTATTTTTTTTGCCTTTTCACTGCAAAAAATACCAATGCTGCCTGTGCCGCAATACAGGTCATAAACCGTTTGTGCGCCATCCAGCTCGGCAAACTCACGGGTTATTTCATACAGCTTTTCTGCTTGCTTGGTGTTGGTCTGGAAAAATGACTTTGGGCTTATTTTGAATTGGAAGCCTTCCAGTTTTTCAATAATGTAGCCATTGCCATGATACACAATGGGCTGCAAGTCGTAAATGCTATCGTTGAACTTTAGGTTGATGGTGTATAGCAAGGTAGTAATAGCAGGGAACTGTTGCAGCAATGCATTTAACAACCCTTCTCGCATTTTTTTGTCTTCAAAACCCAGTACCATGTTCACCATTATTTCGCCTGTGGTGGCCATGCGTATCATCATGTTGCGAAGCCAGCCTTCATGGTTTTTAATGTCATAAAAACTACATCCATGCTGCTTGGCATAAGCCACAATAAAATTGCGTATCTGGTTGGTGGGTTCTTCTTGCAGGTGGCAGATATCTATGGCCACAACCTTGTCAAACTGACCTTTTGCGTGGAAGCCAGCAGCACCTGTTTCGCTTTCTATTGTCTCGGCAGCGGTGCCAGCTGCCCGCAACTGTTGAAATTCTTCCTTGGGTATAAAACGGCGGGTGGCAAACGTATATTCCAGTTTGTTGCGGTAGCCAGTAGTTTGGGTTGCCCCAGCAATGGGCAGCATTTCTGGCAATTGTACCTTGCCTATGCGGGATAAATTGTCTGCTACTTGTTGTTGCTTATATATCAATTGTTGGTCATAAGGCAGCATTTGCCATTGGCAGCCGCCGCATACGCCAAAATGCTTGCAAAAAGGCGCTACTCGGTTTGCTGCATATTTTTTAAAGGCGAGGGGGTATGCCTCTGCCCAGTCTTTCTTGCTTTTGCCAAGTTGTATGTCCACAATGTCACCGGGCACGGTGCTTTCAATAAAAATCACTTTCCCATCTACCCGTGCCAGGCTCTTGCCTTCGGCAGCATAGCTTTCTACCAATACATTTTCTAAGATAACCGGTTTCTTGTACTTTCTCACGGGGTAAAAGTAGGCTAATTCTTTACTTCTTTAAGTATAACTCATGGCACAGGGTCATGGCCATGCCCACCCCATGGGTGGCAACTGCTTATGCGTTTCAAGGCCAGCCATCCACCTTTTAATGGCCCATATTTCCTAAGTGCCTCTAAGGTATAGTTAGAGCAGCTTGGCGTGTACCTACATTTTGGCCCCAAAATTGGCGACAGGATATATTGGTATGCTTTTATCAGCACTATAAAAGGCAGGCTAATGAGCCACAGTATTGTTTTCACCTAGCGCAGTTATTAATTTATCAATAAGCATGGGCATTTTCTTCTGCAGCAATTTATTGTCGGGCAATGCCTTGTCTATATACATCAAAAAAACTGCTACCTGCTTGTTATGCGCAGTAGTAAAATGGTGCAGGGGCTGTTTTTGCAAGCGGTAATTTTCGCGCAGCAGCCTTTTTATCCTGTTCCTATCCATTGCCCGCTTAAATTTTTTGCTACTTGCGCCAACGCCCACTTTTACAGGAAAATCTAGCGGTTCTTCCACCACCATGTACAACACTTTTACTGGGAAGACCAAGAATGTTTTCCCATTGGCAAACAAAGCTTCCAGCAGTTTCCTGCTTTTTAGCTTTTCTTGCTTGTTAAAAGTATATAAAGGTGTGTCTGTCAAAATAAATTTATATAATCCTTCAAAATCAATAAACAATCACAATATACTAACTGTCATCGTGCTCTTTGCGAAAACCTTGGTGCCCTTTTCGTTTAAGCAAAACAACAAAAAAAGACCGTCCCAATTTGCAGGGACAGTCTTTATAAATATGGTTTATAAAAAATGTTGCTATCTTATTTTAAACCCTTTTCACTAGAAACAGTAAGTTTCTTGCGACCTTTTGCCCTGCGGCTTGCCAATACCTTGCGACCATTGGCACTTTGCATACGCTTACGGAAACCATGCACGGTTTTACGGCGCTTTTTATGTGGCTGGAATGTTTGTTTCATGTTTAAAAATTTTACGGACCCAAAAAATATTTTTCAACTTTATAGTAGTCACCATCACCACTATTTGTGAAAGGACGGCGAAGGTAAGGGTTTGTGGGGAAATAGTTGAAAAAATAATTTCTTGTCTAATTTTTTTTGAGGTGCTGGTGGGTACCAACCTAGCATTGCCTGCAACCTTGACGGGAAAGACAAGACTTTTAAGATTCATTTTTAGGGGCGTTTCCCGCTTGGTTTTGCTGGCTTTTGAAACCCGAAATTTAATTTTGAGGTCAATTTTTGTCATAACTCATTGAAATACAGTAATTTATGTTTTTCTGGAGTGAGTGTTTCATGAGTGTTTTGTGAGTGATTTATGAGTGAAAAGTGAGTGATTCGTGAGTGAAAAGTGTGTATTTTCGTGTTTTTTTGAGTGAAAAATGAACATATAATGATTTCTTAGTTGTGTATTGAAATTAGTATCCCACGGGTAACGGACCAAGGTTAAGGCAACAGCAGGGATTGTGCCAACAAAAAACAAGAAGCCGTATACTGCAAATTTGGGGTTGATTTATAACACATGCAAAAGTATAATCCTATATGGGGGCATAATTCCCCCATGAGTGCCCAAAAATGCCCCTATGATGGGAGAAAGCCTAAGTTAAAATAACAGATATAAACTCATAGCACCTCAAAAAAAGAGGGTGCATAAAAGTTTTTCGCTTTGTGGCGATATTCCTTAATCTTTAAAAACTTTATCTTTGTGCCAGAAATGCCCTTGCTAAAAACCTAGGTTAAACACATTTTACAAGTTATCAACTAGTATTTGCATCAATGTTCTTTTTTTATTAATATTAAGATAGTTTTAGCTTAAAAATTAGCCTTGTATTGATGGCTGTAAAATACGCAAAAATTACGCACAAAATGAGCATGAAATACGCAAAAAGTATGCACGAATCACTCAAAAAATAGGCACAAAATAGGCACAAAATACGCATTAAAATTTGCCGTTATTGTTGATAATCAATGATTTAAAGGCGAGGGGACGTTTTTTCAAAAAATCGCAAATAGGAAAAAAACCAAAAATTGTCAAAACTGAAACTATTTTAATAAAAAACCCAGAAAAAGCAATAGTATAGAAATTGTATAAGTGTCCTCGTTTTGCATCCCATCTTCTTGCCCCTGGGGGTGTTTGTTCCGGCTTTTTGGGATAAGTGGCGGGCAGGATTATAGTAGGGT
Organism: Parasediminibacterium schistidii; assembly: GCF_046546515.1. Lineage (NCBI taxonomy): Bacteria > Pseudomonadati > Bacteroidota > Chitinophagia > Chitinophagales > Chitinophagaceae > Parasediminibacterium > Parasediminibacterium schistidii. Next base: position 50,843 of record NZ_JBKHKJ010000002.1, read on the forward strand.
ATTTTTTCACTAAAAAGCGAAAAACTTTTATGCACCCAAAAAAGAATTGTACTGATAAACACAAAAAAAATTACTTGCGGAAGTCATTTCAATAAAGCCACTTTCATATTCAGGGCTTTAATCATTAAAATCATGCAAATCATTTAACTAGTGGTATAAGTTCACCGAGTAGTAACAAGCCATTGCCCTATTTTAATGCCCCTTTAACGATTGCATAGTAAACACAGCGTAATATTTGCGTGTCTAATAGGCAAAATACAATGTTATGAAAAGTATAAAAACATTACAGGCATTATCATTTATTTTAGCAGTACTTGTGCTTAGCATGGCATCCTGTTCCAAAACAAATTATGTACCGATAGCTCCCGCCACCGACTCCACGGCCTATACAGGGGCTACGCTGCTACCAGTAAAAGCGGGCAATAAATGGGTGTATAAGGACTCGGTGTTCAAAAGTGCCAATGTGGTGGACAGCACATTTGCCGACACTGCTGTTATTACTGCCAAAACGGCAACCTCCTCATCCTTGCAAGGCATTACTTTTTACAATTTCTGCGACAGCATTGGTTGGTTTGGTAAAAACGCCTATTTAGCCCCGGCCATAGACCAAACAAGTGGTTATATATTTCAGATGGACAGCGCGAATGGATTGCCTTATACCCTTTTCCAAACAGCAACCATAGACAACCAATACCTAGGCAAATCAAATGATTTTACTACCCCTACCTGTATCCATGTTTTTTTGCAATATGGATTTGCAACTAAAACGGTTGTCAATGGGTTTTCCTGCATAAGAAACATAACTTATTATTCAGACTGCAGCTCAACTGAAGTAATCGTTCAATATGTATCGCCCGGTGTTGGGATAGTAAGGATAGAAGATTACGAAAAAACAAGCAGTACGAATAGTACATTATACCTTAGTTATTCGCAGACATTACAGAAGTTTATACCTAAAACTTAAGTGGGATTTGCCACAAAGGCTTGAAGGCGCAAAGCAGCACAAAGGATTACTACAAAAAGATAGTACTCACCACCTAGCATAAATAATTTTGAGCGAGTAAAGAAAGAAAACTTAGTTATTTACCTAATTTCTAGCTTTCTTATGTTCCTATATTGGAACTAAAAACACAAGAAAGACACTATGTTTCCTCTCTTTTTCTTTTTCTTACCTATATCTACTATTTGCCTATGTAGTGATTAGTAACAAATTTATTTCAAATAAGACCGTATAAACCAGGCCGTTTTTTCGTGCTTTTCCATCAAGCCAGTTACAAAATCACTGTTGCCTAGGTCTTTATAATCATCGGCAAAAACAGTTATTAGCTTCCTTAATGTCCTTATCATGGTTTCATGGTCGCTAAGCAAATCTGCCAATTGTTTTTTGGAGTCGTTGGTATATTCATTTTCAAGCAGGCTGGTTAGTTTTAACACATCCACAAGCCTGCCTTCTGCATAATGGCCTATAGCCCGCACACGCTCAGCCACTTCGTCAATCACTTCATCAAGCTCGTCATAAAGCCCTTCGTAAAACTTATGTAGCTCCATAAAACTAGGCCCTTCCACGTTCCAATGATAGTTGCGTGTTTTTGCAGCCAACAATACTTCGTCTGCCAATACTTTGTTTAGTTCAAAAGCCACTGCTTGCGCATTTTTTTCGGGTATCCCAATATCAATTTTCATAATCTTTCTATTTTTAAATAAGATGTATAGTACAAATTTAAATAATCCGATTTGATGGGTATCGTTTTTGATTACGATACAAATGAAAAAGCCATCAAAAAAAAGAAGGCCGCCAGTAGAAACCGGCAGCCGTTATCCTATAAAAACCAAAACCAAAACCTAAATATGCTTAATAAATTATTTTGAATAAATTTTACTAGCTACTTGATAGCCTGCCGCACTATTTTTATACCAATCTGCATAATTCGTGCCACCAGACAATGTCCAGTCGAAAAAGTGTAAATAACTTGTATTTATTGGCGCTTGTTCTACTGGATAATTAAAACCATCAGCAAAGTTAATGGCAAATGGGTAATTTAATTTGGTAACATAATAAATTCCTGCAGCTGGCACACTCGCATCATTGCCTGTGCCTAGTAATTTAGCATTAGCTAGTGCCGTGGGGGCAAAGCCAGGCAAATGTACTTCATAATCACGCCGCAAGTTACTAATTAAAAATGGATCAAATGTTGAAGGATCCGTTAAAGTAATGGGGGCGGTTAAAACAATAGCAATATGTGCCGTGTCGCCTACTACTTTTGCCTGATTAGGGTCTGTGTTTACAAATGATGCCCCACTAGGGTTACTAATCAATTGTTTAGCACCATCGAAAGGTATAATTACTGCATTGGTTTGCCCAGCTTCTGTGCCATTGGCATTCAGCTTAATATATCCATTAGCCAATTTTTGCCCGCTAACGCTTTGAACAGTAGCGGTAGTAAATGGGAATTTTACACCAAAACCATTTTGAAAATTTGCCCCTGCTGCAATTGGTGCGAAATCGGCATCTATTTCTACTAATTGGCTTTTGGCATTCAGTACCATTTTATACCGGTAGCTCACTACTAAATCGTTCATGTCATAATCGCCTTGCAATGGCCAGTTGTCTTCATAAGCCAATGTGCCATATTGTGTAGCACTTGGGAAATAAGTGTTGTAAGCTCTTTTAGCATCGTTAGGGTATGCATCCAATACATCATTCACGCCATCGCCATCGGTATCCACGGGTACATCCACCGGTTTTACGTTGGCCGTTTGTATGGCACTGATAGGGTTAGCAGAAACATAATATACCACATCATTAAAATCTTGGTCGCAACTAGCTGCGCTCCTATCTAGGTCTTCAAATCCAATAAGCAAAAGGTTTTTGTATTGCAACAATACGGTATGTTTTTTTAACGCCGGCAACGTTTCTGGGTTTAAATAAGCATCTGTAAAGAATGCTTTTGCAGCTGTATTTACATAGCCATATCCTTTGCTGGAATACCATCCATCCGAAAACAACACAAAGCCAATGGTTGTGCCTTTGCCAAAGTTGCCTAGTTTTACTTTGTTGCCAGAGGTCAAATTGCCCCCGCTCCCTTTAAAACTAGTATTAGGGAAAATATAAGTAATGTTGGTGATATCAGCAAGCTTGGTAGGGGGGTTGCCAGTAGGGTAGGTATAATACCCCAACGTGTTCCTGTTTCCGGCCCCTTCCGATACAAAGGTTAACCAAACAGTAGCAGTATCAGACATGATTATATCCGATGTGGCACTATTGTCTAGATATGACTGCCCTTTAGAACCTGGCAACGCCTTGCTTTCTGGCAATGAATAACTAAGATTGGCCAAAAGATCAGAAGAAATGGTGTCATTTGTTGGCTCTAGATAAGTTGGTTTGCCCAGTGCATCTGCAGAAGTTGCACCTGTAAGGGTAGGTATTGGGTAAACAAAATTGGTATTGGTTATTGTACCATTTATATTAAACGTACCTACGCCGCCACGCCCAGTATTGAACACAGTGGGTGCGTGGCTTTCGAGTTTTGAAAAAGTGCCTGCTACGTTGCCAGCAAACCCTTCTGTGCCGCCTATTGTACATTTCAGGGCATTGCCAGTTAAAAAAACTTTCGCGTTGCGGATAACACCTATGGTATTGGCATCTACCACCAATGTATCGTAATAGGAAGAAACCGATATGCTGGCATTCAACTTGCCACTGCTATCAGTGAGGCCTGTTAATACCTGCCCGCCAAGGCTGCCATTCCGGTAGCCATACACATTTACCATCACCCCTTTCAGAGCATTATTTGTATTGCTTAGCAAAGTAACATCCACGTTTACAGGCTTTGTCGTTTTATAAGTAAAGCCATCTGGTGCAACTTTGCCAACAGGTGTGTTGCCCCCCGAAATAGAATCGTTTTTTTTGCAAGCAGCAATCGCAGCCAAGAAACAAAGTGGGATGATAAATTTTTTCATGCTTTTTTTGATTTTTATCGTGTGCTTATTTTTTCCTTTTGATATTGCAAATATGGCATAAGCTGTGCAACTGAAAAACCCCTCAAATGAGGGGCTTGTAAATTTTTGTTGCTAGCTCGCCGCATTGAATATGCTTTTTTAGCCACGAAGGCACAAAAGCACGAAGAAAAAGAAGGTTAGAAGCTATTGATAACATCATTTTCTCCTTTTTTCTTTTTTCTTCTTCCCTTAAAACTTTGTGCCTCTTTGTGTCTTCGTGCCTTTGTGGCAGATTAACCAAACTTGCACCTGAGTAGTAACTAAATTTCTACTTCGCCCCGATAGCTACCATGCTAATCTCTACGTTTACTCCTTTTGGCAATCCTTTCACTGCAACGGTTTCACGAGCGGGGTAGTCGCCTGTGAAGTAATTGCCATAAACTTCGTTTACTTCGGTAAACAAAGCCATGTCGCTTAGGAAAATGGTGGTTTTTACCACGTTGGCAAAACCAATATTGGCCTCTGTGAGGATGGCTTTCAGGTTTTCCATTACCTGTGTTGTTTCTGCTGGTATATTATCCAGTATTAAATTGCCTGTTGCAGCATCAATGGCTATCTGCCCACTGACAAAAACCCAGTCGCCCGCTTGTATAGCTTGGTTATAAGGGCCTATTGGGGCTGGTGCATGAGGGGTATTGATAATTTGCTTACGCATTTTTTATTATTTGAAATTTTGTGTTTGAAATTTTGAATGGAAAGGCCCAAAAGCTTTTGCTTATGAAAAGCAAGGTTATGTATTTCTATTGAACAAAAAAATAGTTTGTTTGGGAAAAGGGATAAAAGTTTTTGCTTTGCTACAAAGGCTCGAAAGCTAAAAGAAGCACTGAGAAAAAGAAGCAAGCATTACATGCGTAAATTTCGAGTGCAATTCAAATATTTGCTATCACAATCGGATAATTTATTTTGGCAAAAAATGGGAAACAAGTATTTGAGCCGTAATTTTTTAAGGCTATAATAATTGTTTAATTTTAACCCAGATTTTGATACGCTTTTACATTGTCCATATTTCATTATTAAGCTATAAACGGCCTCTAAACCAATTACAATAAAAACAATAGGCAAGAAAATAGAAACCAAACCAATCTATCTCCTTGCCTATTTACCTATTACCTCTTCCCCTCTTTATAAAAATTTCAATACTTCTTTGCCCATTGCTGCTGTGCCTAGTATTTTGTCTGCTGCTGTGGCAGCATCGGCAATGTCACGGGTGCGGTAGCCTTCTTTCAATACTTTATCCACTGCGGCTATAACCAGTTCAGCTTCTTCTTTCATGCCAAAAGAAATATCTAGCAGCAAAGCTGCGGACAAGATAGAAGCCAATGGGTTGGCTACACCTTTGCCTGTAATGTCGTGCGCAGAACCGTGGATAGGCTCGTAAACGCCAGTGCCATCGCCAATAGAGGCCGAAGCCAACATGCCCATGGAACCTGCAATTTGCGAGGCTTCATCGGTAAGTATGTCGCCAAATAAGTTGGCGGTAACCACTACATCAAAACGGGCTGGGGATTTTATCAACATCATTGCCAAAGCATCTACAAATTGGTACTCCACTTCTACGTCAGGATATTCCAACGCTAGTTTTTGGATTACCTCGCGCCACAAACGGCTGGTTTCCAAAACATTTGCTTTGTCAACAGAGCATAATTTTTTCCTACGGGTACGGGCAGCTTCAAATGCCTTGCGGCCAATGCGTTCTACTTCGTAGCGGCTGTATTCTGCCACATCATAAGCCGTGTCGCCATTGTTTTTGCGGCCTTTCTCGCCAAAATAAATATCCCCCGTCAGTTCCCTGAAAAACAAGATGTCGGCACCTTTCAATATTTCGGGCTTAATGCTGGAAGCACTTAGCAACTCGTCAAATAATTTAATGGGACGAAGGTTTGCATATAAGCCTAGTTCCTTGCGCATTTTTAGCAAGCCTTGTTCTGGTCTTACCTTGGCTGTGGGGTCGTTGTCGTACTTGGGGTGGCCTACTGCACCAAACAAAACAGCATCGCTTGCTTTCATTTTTGCCAATGTTTCATCTGGCAATGGGTTTCCTGTTGCTTCAATGGCCACGTGACCAATCAGGGCTTCGTCATAAGTAAACTCATGCCCAAAACGGGCAGCTATCTTGTCTAATACTAGTTTACCAACGGCAGTTACTTCCTGCCCAATCCCATCTCCGGGGACAATAAGAATGTTTTTTTTCATTTTTAGTATGCTTCTTTTATTCGAATGAGTATGAAACGTAGCGAAAATAACTAAACCATCAATCCTCGTCTTCTGCCACTACAATCGGCGCACTATCTGGCCTCGGGGTTTTCTTATACATTTGGTGTATCAAATCTGCTACCACTGCTGTCCATCCTGTTTGGTGGCTGGCGCCTAGGCCTTTGCCTGAGTCGCCATGAAAGTATTCGTAAAACAATAACAAGTCTTCATTGCCGGGCTGGCGGTAAAAGCTAGTGTATTCTGCATTGGATCTACGATTGCCCGACTCCCCTTTTTGGAACAAGCTGGTTACCCTGCGGGTGAGCTCGTCCGCTACTTGTTCCAGGTTCATCATGTTGCCAGTACCTGTTGGGCACTCTACAGTCAACGTATCTTCATAAAAACTCGCATACTTGCGGATAGAGCGGATAATGAGGTAATTTATCGGCATCCAAACGGGGCCACGCCAGTTGGAGTTGCCACCAAATAGGTTAGAAGTAGAATCACCGGGGTCGTAGGCAATGGAATAAAGCCTTCCGTCTAAAGTAACAGAATAAGGCTGTTTTTCATACCGTTTAGACAATGCCCGTATGCCGCCATCAGACAGGAACTCATCTTCATTCAGCATCCTTGTTAGCAAAGCCACCAGTTTATCCCTAGGCACAAGTGATAATAAAATTTTATCGCTATCGCTGCGCTCCTCATTTGGCCAAAACCGTTTGTTTTTCTTCCGGTAGCTTTCAAACCAAGTAATACGGCGTTTAAAGTCGGCCAATTTGCTTAGTGTACTCCTTTCTATCACCGAAACAGCCAGTAATGGAATCAACCCTACAATACTCTGTATTTTCAATGGGATGGTTTCACCGCCTTTAATGCTTACTGTATCGTAAAAAAACTTGTCTTCGCTGTTCCACAGCAGGTGCTCGTTGATGGCTTCGGCTATCAGCACAAAATGCTCGAAAAACTTAGTGGCAGTGTCTTCAAAAGAAATATCGTTTACTGCAAGCTCCAGGGCTATATCCATCATGTTCAGGGCATATTTGCCCATCCAGCTCGTGCCATCGGCTTGTTGCAGGTGCATGTGCGCCGCTATGCCGTAACTCCTATCAAATACGCCAATATTATCCAGCCCAAGGAAACCTCCCTGGAACAGGTTATTGCCCGTTTCGTCCTTACGGTTTATCCACCAAGTAAAATTGATAATCAGTTTCTGGAAAATACGTTTCAAGAACACAAGGTCTCCCTTGCCAGTGGCTTCTTTTTCTATTTTATATACCTGCAGGGCTGCCCATGCGTGCACGGGTGGATTTACATCGCCAAAATTCCACTCGTATGCAGGCAATTGCCCATCGGGCTTCATGTACCATTCCCGCATGATAAGGATAAGCTGGTGCTTGGCAAACGACACATCTATCATGGCCATGGGGATACAGTGGAAAGCTAAGTCCCATGCGGCATACCAAGGGTATTCCCATTTATCGGGCATCAGGATAATATCCTGGTTTTTTAGGTGCTTCCAGTCAGAATTGCGGCCATGCTTCTTGCCATCATTTACTGGCGTGATACCATCGCTGGTGCTTAGCCAACGTTCCACATCGTAATGGTAATATTGCTTGCTCCATAACAAGCCAGCAAAAGCCTGCCGCTGTATATTCAATAAATCTGGCGGCGTGGATGGGTGCAGCAATGCGGCATAAAAATCGTCTGCCTGCTGCTTGCGTTCCTTGAACACATTTTCAAAGTGACCACCAAACGGATTGTCGTGCGGCTTGCTGCACAACCTGCAATAAACTGTCTTAGTAGCACCGCCAGCAATAGTCATATTATATACGGGCGAAAATTTAGAGCCTTCTTTCCGCTTGCGTAAAGCTTCGGTATGCAAGCCGTTAATTACAGCCGTATGGAACGCATCTTTTACAAAAGGCGTTTCATTGGGTATGCCCATTATTTTTTGCTTATTGGTTTCATTGTCCGTGAACAGCATGTCGTCTGCCTTTTGGAAATAAAAATAATAGCGACCCAATCTTTCCTGCTCGGCGGTTACGCTTGTTTTACTATTATATGTAATCAAGCCCTTTTTTTCGTCGCTGCCATTTTTCCATCGGTTGTAAAACCAAAGCGTTGGCAATACTGTGATAGGGGCAGGTTTGTTGTATTTGTTGGTAATGTCTATTTTAATATAAATATCCTGCGGGCCTTGCTTGGCATAAGTAACTTTTACATCAAAATACTCGTTGTTGTCAAAAACACCCGTGTCTAGTATTTCATATTCTGGCTGTAGTTTGCCCCTGTTCCTGTTTTCCCTTACTAGTTGCTCGTAAGGGAAAGCATGCTGGGGGTATTTGTACAGGTACTCCATATAGTAATGGGTAGGCACATTGTCTAAATAATAATAAAGTTCCTTTACATCTTCACCGTGGTTGCCCTCACTATTGCCCAAGCCAAAAAGGCGTTCTTTTAAAATAGGGTCTTTGCCATTCCACAAAGCAACGGCAAAACACAAATTCTGGAAATAATCGGTAATGCCAGCCAGCCCATCCTCGCCCCAGCGGTAAACCCGGCTAGGCGCATGGTCGTGCGGGAAATAATTCCACGCATCGCCGTGTGGCCCATAATCCTCACGCACAGTACCCCATTGGCGCTCGCTTAAATAAGGGCCCCATTGCTCTAGTGGTATCTGCCTGCGGGCGTTTACAGAAAGGCGTTGATGTTCAGCAGTCATACATATTATTTAGAAATCCAGTCTTTTTCTATAAAAACAACAGGATAGAAAGCAACAAATTAAAGATAAATTAAGGCGCCAGATACATAAAAATACTTTGTATGTATATTATGCAGCGTTTAAAAATAACGAATTGGCATCAGTTACTGGCAATTCGGAGTAAACCATTCAAAAAAAAAATTATGATAACGGTCTCGGAAAGGCTTAGCCTAGTTTTTTAAGATAAGCAAAATCAATGTTATGCCGTTGTTTGTAAAAGATTATGGATACAAATATAAGCAGGGTTCTTAAAAGCGGTACACCAAAAGGGAGCATAACCAGGGCAAACGCATCAAAATTTAATCTGCGCCTAATTGCCTATTTTATTCAAAAATGCCTCTTTTCAGTCCTTTTGCCTCATAGCCGGCGGGCTTCGTCCTGGCACCGCCACTCTAATTTATCCTTTGAAAAAAATATGCTGCGCATTTTTTTCAATCAGCCTGCGGCTGACCGGATAAAATAAGGTGGCTTATGCCAGGACTGGTGTCAAACTCGAAGATTCGAGCAAAATGAATTTTGATGCGTTTACCCTGGGTACATAACCGTTTTTCGCTTTTTTTATTAAAAAATCAACCTAGCCCACCCTCACCCCTCCCGAAAGACGGGGACAAGTTACCCTAAGGAAAAGGTAAAAGGAACAGGGCAAGAAGACAATATTTGCATATTTTTGATAATATGTTTTTTATCTTGCTTTTTATTAAAATAGTTTCAGTTTTGCCATTCTTGTGAGATTTTTACGCTGTTTCTTTTTTTCAAAAATCGTTACTGCTCTTGTAAGCCATTGATTATCAACAATAATATCAAATTTTTGTGCGTATTTTATGCTTATTTTATGCTTATTTTTTGCTTATTTTATGCATATTTTGTGCCTGATTTGTGCATATTTTACAGCCATACATACAAGACCAAATTTTGAGACTACAACTATTTTAATATTAGTAAAAAAAGAGCTACGATTAGGATGCCAAGACACCAGTTTTGTAAATAGTTTGTATCAAGTGCATTTCTAACACAAAGATAAGTTTTTTATAGATTGAGGGGTATCAGGACAAAGCGAAAAAGTTTTATACACCCAATCAAAAGCTGGGGATAGATGGGAATTTATACTTCAAAATGTTTAACCCATTCAAAAAAACGAACAGCCAAGAAATAAAACCCTATACTTAGCATTTTCACAATTTGGGAAGTATTTTATAGCTTTGTAACCAATATGCAAAATGAGGATAACGAATAAAGAGGTACTTGACACCTTTGCAGATAAGCATACCAATACTGCTAATGCAGTAAACAAATGGGTTGAAATTATTGAAAACAGCGAGTTTAAAAACCACAGCGAACTAAAAGAGGTTTTCCCTTCGGCGGACTATGTGGGCAATGAAAGGCATGTTTTTAATATCAAAGGGAATAGATACAGGTTAGTGGTTTTGGTTGTGTTCATTAATGGCATTATGAACGTAAAATTTTGTGGGACACATGCACAATATGATAAAATGAAAGACAAAAAAATATTAAATTAATGACAAAGAAATTTGAAGCCCTTACAGAAATTACAGACTTACAGAACTACAAGGCTGCAATGGGATACATGAACGAAGTGATAGATTATGCCACCCAAAATGGGTATTTGCGTGAGCAAGGCAGCGACAACGAATATACCCGCGAAATTGGGCGTATAGGGGCGATGTGTGCAGACTACGAAAGTATTTACATGGAGTTCAAGCACATTAAATTCAAAAATCCGCTTATCGTTTCCATAGAAAAGCAAATGAAAAAAAAGGCACTCAACCAACGTCAGGCCGCTAGCCTTTTAGACGTGAAAGAAAACACATTCAGCCAAATACTAAGCGGTAAAAGGAATGTATCTATGAAATTGGCAAAGAGGCTATACAAAACCTTTAATATCGACCCTAAGACAATCTTAGAATTTGCTTAGTGGGGCAGATGAATAAAACAAAAAGGGGGGAAAGCAAAGGGGATAAACTAGATGATTAAACAAAAAGCTGCCATTTTTAGCCTTATGGGCCAATGCAGTTTATTATACAGCAGTTGACTAGCAGCAATTTACGGAACTTACGGGCAGTTATATGTTTAAAATTAATTTCATTATTTGAAATAAACAATAATTTTGTACCAATGGTAATAATTTCGAAAACTACAATTGCTGATTATGGGAAGGCGTACAATTTGGCAGCTGAACCGCTGAACAATTGGTATGCAATAGCACAAAAATGTAGTTGGGGCAATTTTGCCGACATAAAGGACACTTTTAACAGTGTTGACAGCGTAGGCAGGGATAGGTATTGTTTTAACATAAAGGGGAATGAGTATAGGTTAATCGTGATGATTAGTTTCAGGGTAAGGACAATTTATATTTTGTGGTTTGGCACTCATTCGGAATATGATAAGGTTAACAAAACAATTGGTGCAAAAAAATATTGAATTAAAGTAAAACGGCAACAATGAAGATAGCAAACAACATGGAGTATAAGGAGGCATTGATAAAGGTTTACGCTCTGATGGACAAAGGGGATGCTAACATTACAGATACCGAGGCAAAAGAGCTAGAGACAATGGCCAAGGCAGTGGAACACTACGAAGACTATGTTTTGAAACTAATGCCCATGCCAGTATCCATAAATGCCGTGGTGCAGCAAAAAGCAGCAGAAATGGACATTACACAAAAACAACTAGCTGCCATGTTTGGCATTGGCACGCCCAAGCTATCGCAGATATTAAACGGCAAAAGGAAGCCAGACATTCGTTTTTTAAAGGCAATACACGAAAAATTGGGTATTGATGGGAATTTTATTTTAGAAATGGTGTAAAGAAGAGGTGAGTAGCAACTATATTTCAACTACAATTTTTACACACCCCACCCACTACCACGTCGGCTTGTTTTTGGATAAACCCTTTAGGCAGTTGCACGGTGGGTATGGTTACATGGTCTAGGCAATAAGTGGTGTCGCAATGGTCGCAAATAAAATGCACATGGTTGTCGTGGTGGTGGCCTGCCTCGCAGTGGTCTTTGCACAGGGCATACAACACACTATTGTCTGCCGTGGGTATGGTATGGATAATGCCTTTGTCAACAAAGGTTTGCAGGGTACGGTAAATAGTTACCCTGTCAAAATTGGCTGCCGATTTTTTTTCAATGTCAGCATGAGCCAATGCGCCCTTGCTGGCATGGAACAGTTCGAGTATCTGCTTGCGGCTATCGGTAATGCTTAGCCCGTATTTTTTTAATATTTCCGCTGTTGCTTCCATTGTGGAGTTGTAAGTTGTAAGTGTAGTTGCCACTAAGGCTCGAAGGCTCAAAGTGGCACAAAGAAATAAAAGAACTAAAAGAAAATATTTTATCCATAATGCCTATACTTCTTCAATTTTTTCTTAGTGCTTCTTCGTGTTTTCGTGTCTTTGTGGCTAAATATCTTCCCACCATTTTGAAAATGATTGGGTATCGTCCTGCAAAAATACGGCTTCCCCAATCATGGGTGTTATCACGGGTATGTTTTGGGCCTTTCCGAATGCGGAAATTTTTATAATAGGCTCGTCCCAATCGTGCTGTGCCAGCGGGAATTTTGCCCAATGCACAGGTAGTAACCTTTTTGCTTTTAGTTCTTTTGCTGCTTGTGCTACTTCTTCAGGCATGGAGTGTATGTAACGCCAGTTTTTGTTATACTGCCCACACTCCAAAATTGCCAAATCAAATGGCCCAAACTGCTGGCCAATGCTTGCAAAATGGGTATCGTAGCCAGAGTCGCCACCAATAAAAATATTCATGGTGGGGGTTTTAAGGGCAAAAGACATCCACAGGCTTTGCTGCCTTTTGGTTAGCCCCCTGCCGGAGAAATGGCGGGCGGGCAAAGTATTTACCACAAAACCCGGCTCCAAAAAAATTTCTTGGTACCAGTCTTTTTCAATAATCTTCTCGGCAGGGTAGCCCCATTGTTTTAAATGTAAGCTAGTGCCAAGCCCAGTGATTACCGTTTTTACTTTATGCTCCAATTGTATTACGGTGCTATAATCGAGATGGTCCCAATGATCGTGTGAAATAAACAGGTAATCTATTTCAGGTATATCTGCGGGTGTGTAAACATCGCTGCCAGGAAAGCTTTTCATAGAACCTGGTATGGGAGAGGCATTGCCACTAAACACAGGGTCCACCAATATCTTGCGGCCATCTACCTGCATGAAATAGGAAGAATGCCCAAACCATACCAATATATTTTCTTCTGGGTTTAGTTTGAACAAGTCTGTTTTTTGTGATGGCAGGGTGCTGGCAGGTTTCAGCCGCTTGCTTTTTTCCAACAAAAAACTGCGCAGCACTTGAAAATAGCTCACCCCTTCCGTGATGTCGGGCGTATGGCTTAGGTTGAGGAACTTCTTGCCATTGTAATGCGGTGATTGCTTGATGTATTCCAAATAAGCGCCGGATGGTGTTTTGCCAAATATATCCTTGCTGGTGTAAGCCCAAATGGCTAGGCCAAACATAGCAACTAACACTAAAATTATTATCATATTTCGTTTTATTATTAAAATTTGGCAAAGTAGCCACGAAAGCCCTAAAACACGAAGAGACACAAAGAAAAGCTGTTTCTTTCCTTTTCTTCTTTATGGGTACATTTCAAAACTTCGCTAATTGTTTATCCTAAAATAGCTGTACCTACTTTACCCCCTTAGAAGAGCTACTGTGCGGATACCTCTTTTTTACCCTTTTTGGAGGCATTGCCACCCTTTGTTTGGCAGGGCATTTTGCCCCTGATTTTAAATTTTAGGCCTTCCGTGAACATAACTCATTGAAATGCAGCATTTTATGGTTTTTATAAGTGAGTGTTTGGTGAGTGTTTTATGAGTGAAAAATGAGTGATTTGTGCGTGTTTTGTGAGTGGAAAGTGAGTGATTTGTGAGTGTTTTTTGTGTTTTTTTGAGTGACAAATGTACATATTATAACTTTTTTATTTTGATGTTAAAAATAGTGCCACAAGGCTAAGGACGTATGCTAGCAAAACTTGTTCGTTTGGGGGCCTGACCGTAACAAAGAGCGCCATTTACTGTAAAATTGGGAATAATTTACGGGATATTGAAAAGCGCAATCCTATATGGGGGAAATATGCCCCCATATAGTGGGAAATTTTGGACGCCCATGGGGGCATATTTCCCCCATATAGGATTTTTATTTTGGGCTTTATACATATCCATGCCAACTTTACATTAAAACAGCAACTAGCCACATTAGCTTTAGCTCCTTCACCAGCTGGTATATCACTAGGGAAAATGATAATCCACCATCAAAATCTTATCAGTTTCTTATCAATAAATTATTATTCCATTATCAATAAACTATCATTTTACTATCAATAAACTATCATAAAATTCATAAAAATTATCATAAAAAACGAGGCTAAAAAAACATAAATAACTGAATATCAATGAGTTATAGGCAAAAAGATAGATTCTAAAAAAATAAATCACGGAAAAAGATGAAAAAAATCCATTTCAAATATTCGCTTAGTTCTTATTATTCCCTCTTTTGTTCTTGCTCCATCTCCTTTCGGAGATAACTGGGGAGAGGTTGAGATTTAAATGCGGCTATTACTATCCAATTATGTATGTTGCTGATAAATAAAAAAGAGGAATAAAAGCGAAGATTTGAAATGCACCCTTCTTTATTTCATATCTCCATACCTATAGCATTATTGAATTTGCAATTTAAACCTATTCTTTTGTTGTTTAGGATTATTTTTGTTAATATTTACTAGTGTATACAAGTTTTTCACTTTTATGCTCCCGAACATATAAAACGAACAACTTATAACGTACAACTCCCCCACTTCCATGCGCCTCCCCCTCACCATATTATCGCTGTTCATGCTCATGCTGGCAGTTATTTCCTGGGTGCGAAAAGATGCAGCCATCATTGGCACACCTATTACATTCATTGTGCCTAAAGGGTGGCCGCAGCCTATAAATGATTTTAAGAAAAACCCTGTTACGCAAGAAGGCTTTGAACTGGGCAAGAAACTTTTTTACGATGGCCGCCTGAGCAAGGACGGCAATTTTGCCTGTGGAAGCTGCCACCAGCAGTTTGCTGCTTTTGCCACTTACGATCATAGTTTTAGCCATGGCTACAATAACACGCAAACTACCCGCAACGCCACGGCATTGTTTAACCTAGCTTGGCAAAAAGAATTTATGGCCGATGGCAGCATTGCCCACCTAGCCCAGCAGCCCATAGTACCCATTACAGCGCCAAACGAAATGGCCGAGAACATAGACAGCATTGTAAGGAAACTAAAAAAAGACACCGCCTATAAAAAATTGTTTACAAAAGCATTCGGCAATGCCAAGATTGACAAAGAACGGATTACCAAAGCATTGACACAGTTTATGCTGATGCTGGTAAGCAGCAATAGCAAGTACGACAAAGTAATGCGGGGGGAAGACAAGTTTATTTTGCCTGAACAATTGGGCTATGATATTTTTAAAACTAAATGTGTAAGCTGCCACGCCGAGCCGATGTTTACCGATTATACTTATCGCAATATAGGCCTGCCATTGGATATATACCTTAAAGACTTTGGCCGCATGAAAGTAACAGGCAAAAAAGAAGACTCGCTAAAATTCAGGGTCCCCAGCCTGCGCAATGTGGTTTATACCGCCCCTTATGGGCATGATGGCCGTTTTTTTGGGCTGATGAACGTATTCCAGCACTATAAGGGCAAAATAAGCCAAGGCCCAACGACCGATAGCCTTTTGCGGAAAAGCATACCACTCTCTAATTATGAAATAGGGCAGCTCACAGCATTTTTATATACCCTTAGCGATACCAGTTTTATACGAGACAAACGCTTTGCCGAGCCAGCGATGGAGAATGAAAAACCGTTGTTCCAGCATATACATTAGGAGGAGGCAAGGAGGCAATAGGCAAGGGGGCAAGGAGTTAAAAAAGAGTGGTTTAATCCTCTTTGCCTCCTTGTCCCTTTGCCTCCTTGCCTAACTCTACCCCACATTTGCTACTTTAGCAGCTTAATTTACTTTTTCAGTAGTGAGCAATATCAAAAAATTAGCGTCGCAAACGGTTTATTATGGGCTTAGCAGCATCGCTGCAAGGTTCATCAACTATTTGCTTACGCCTTATTTGACTGCTGTTTTAACCAAGCAGGATTATGGCAAAATGGGGGCCATCTACTCCATGATACCCCTTTTCAATATCCTGTTTACTTATGGCATGGAAACCGCCTATTTCCGTTTCATACAAAAGAAGGAACGAGTGGCAAGCATCAATAGCACCATTACCATTTCCATGCTGTGCAGTACCGTTTTGTTGTTTGCGCTCACATGGTATAGCCAAACGGCTTTGGCTAGTATTGCCTCGTTAAAAGAATTTCCGCAATTAATCCAGCTTAGCATCATTATCATGGCTTTGGACGCTTTGTCAACCATCCCTTTTGCACGCTTGCGCAACGAAGGAAGGCCATTGCTGTTTGCGTTCATCAAAATTGCAGGCATTGTTATCAATATCCTGGCAACTATCTTCTTCCTAAGCTATTGCAATACGTTTATTGCTGCTCACCCAAATTCGCTGCTAAACCTTGTTTACAACCCGGCCGACAGCCCTATAAAATATATCCTTATTGCCAATATTATGCAATCGGCATTTACCTTGCTTTTTTTAAGCAAATGGATGCTGCCAGAGAAATGGGCATTCGATGTTGCCTTGTGGAAGGAAATGATGCTGTATGCCCTGCCCATGCTGGTGGCAGGCCTAGGGGGCATGATTAACGAAACATTTGACAGGTTGATGCTGGGCTGGTGGCTGCCTATAACCTATGACTTTGATGAACAACGGGGCATTTACAATGCCTGTTATAAACTTTCTATACTCATCACCTTGTTTATTCAAGCATTCAGGATGGGGGCAGAACCCTTCTTTTTCAAACAAGCCGAAGGCGACAACCCCCAAAAAGTATATGCCCGCGTAATGAAATTTTTTGTAATCGTCATTTCTATGATGTTTCTAGTGGTTAGTTTATACATACCTATATGGAAACATTTTATTGCCAGCAAGCATTGGGTGGGGCTAGATGTGGTGCCTATCCTTCTGTTGGCCAATATGTTCCTGGGTATTTATTATAACCTAAGCATATGGTACAAGGTAAGCAATAAAACAAGGGCTGGCGCATACATTACTTTGGTAGGTACCGCCATCACCATCATTATCAACTTTTTATTTATCCCACATTTCAGCTATATGGCTTGTGCATGGGCTACTTTTTGCTGCTACGGATCTATGATGATTATGAGTTTTGTGTGGGGGCAAAAAGCGTATTACATACCCTACGCATGGAAAAAACTAGTGGCATATATAGTAATAGTGGTGGCACTTTTTTTCATACACAAAGGGGCCATGTTTTTATGGGGCAATACATGGTTTGGGCTTTTGGTGGCCGCATTGCTTACTTACGCCTATGGCTGGTTTATTTTTTTGGTAGAACGCAAGGAGTTTAAAAAACTACCCGTTGTAGGCAAATGGGTAAAATAAAAAAAAAATTATTATCCTTCCCATTATTCCATTCTATTCCATACATTTGCAGCCCGAATTGCGGATGTGGCGAAATTGGCAGACGCACTAGACTTAGGATCTAGCGCCGCGAGGCATGTAGGTTCGACCCCTATCATCCGCACTTTTTTACAAAAGCCCCCTGTTTCTAAATGGGGGGCTTTTTTTTAATTCTAAAACAATCGGCCCGCTAAAAGGGATTTATCATTATGGCTATAGTTACTAGGGAGAATATCGGATTGCTGCACGACAAACTGATAGTTAAAGTTATACCAAGCGATTACAAGAAAGCATTTGAAGATGGCTTGAACAAACAAGCAAAAACCGCCAATATACCAGGTTTTAGGAAAGGCATGGTGCCAGCTGGTTTGCTGCGCAAAATGTATGGCGAAAAATTGTTGACGGATGAAATTATAAAAGCGGTTGAAGTACAGGTAAATAGCTTTATTGGCACACAAAAACTAAATGTTTTTTCCCAGCCGTTGCCTTTGTACAACAACCTAGACCAACTAGATGTTAATCACTACGGCGATTTTGAATTTGGGTTCGAGATTGGCTTGAAGCCAGAAATCGACATCAATACGGCAAACATCCCAGTAACACGTTATGTAGTAACGGTTACAGACGAAATGGTTAAACAAGAAGTAGAACGCTTGCGTGCCCAGTTTGGCACAGTAACAAACCCTGAAGCTGTTTCATCGGAAGAAGAAGTACTAAACGTAATCCTAGATGAAGCTACCGAAAGCGGCGAAAAAATAGAAGGTGGCATAGAAAAAGCAACCAGCCTGAAAATAAAGCATTTTGCACCTGCATTCAGGGAAACGTTGATAGGCAAAGCGGTAAACGAAATTGTAACCGTCCCTTTAGCTACGGCATTTGAAGACAAAGAAAGAGAAGCCGTGCTAGACGACCTTGGTTTGGACAAGGCTGATGAAGCTAGCACTGCCAAGATTTTTTTGTTGACCATTACCAAAGTGAGCTTTGTAGAAAATGCAGCTTTTGACGAGGCTTTTTTCAACGCACCTTATCCCGGCAAGGAAATAACAACGGAAGAAGGGTTTAGGGAAACTGTAAAAGAAGATATACAAGCCTATTTTGCCGAGCAAAGCCGCAAGCAAATCCACGACCAGATTTATCATTATTTGATAGATAATGTACAGGTTGATTTGCCCGAGGCTTTCCTAACCCGTTTGCTGGAAGTATCGGACGAAAAACAAAAAACGAAAGAAGAAGCTGCCGCAGCCTACCCCACTTTTGCCAGCCAATTGAAATGGTCTTTGATTAGCACGCAATTGCAAAGCGAAGAAAAGGTACAAGTGTTGCCAGAAGATATTAAGGCTGCTGCTAAAGCACAGTTGCTTCAATACCTAGGTGGCCAAGTGCAAGCAATGGGTGCCGACACGCAATGGATAGAGGAATACGCCGAAAGGATGCTGAAAGACAAGAAATTTGTAGAAGATAGCTACCACCGCATTGCCGCAGATAAATTGTTTGACGCTTTAGAAACCAAGGTAAGTGCCACAGAAGAAATTACCTATGTGGAATCATTTGTTTCTAAGTTGCATCACCATCATTATTAATAGTTAGTTTGCGTTGCTGCCTTATATTTGCAGCCCGCAAAAAAGGAGAGTTGTCCGAGTGGTTGAAGGAGCACGCCTGGAAAGTGTGTATACGGGAAACTGTATCAAGAGTTCGAATCTCTTACTCTCCGCCATCCGATTTTGCACCACTTTGTAATTCAAGCAATTACAAGGTGGTTTTGTTTTTAGGGGGCATAGCAGGGGACAAATCAATTGCTTTTAAAAATAAAAAGCCAATTTTATACAAGAAACCCTGCTTAACGTTTCAAGAATACATTATAAGCGAAATTTAATTAAATATAAACAAGGTTAAAACGCTTAGAATCACACACTCTTTTCCTTCCATTTTTTTTCTCTTTTATCTCCAGTCAGACAAACTAACTAGGGAAGGCTTATTTGTGGGCAATTTCTCGTTTGGCAAAAGCGGCATTGCCCACAAAGTGATATTTGCACTATCCACATTGTTTAAGTGAACGGTTAGTTTCCGGAACCCATCATTAGGTGTTTGCCCTGCCACATGGGGGGAAGTTGGCAGCAACACTGCATCCATTACTGATAGTTCTGCGTTTAGGGGCGATAGTAATTCGACATACAAGCGGTTGCCATTATTATCTGTTAGTATGGCTGAATGTTTATCCTTATCTAACTTCACGCTTTGTGCTGTATGAAAGAAACTATATATTTCCGCACGTCCCTTTGTTTTTATCTCATCTTGAATCAAAAATTCTTTTTTGTTATTGAATAGCATAACGCCCCTAATTACAGATACTGCATTCTTGGCATAGGCCTTAGTAATGTTGGCAATGGCAAAAGCTGCGGTATCGTTGCTGCCAAAACTGTTTATCCTGCCCCTGCTCCATTCTTGGTCGGGTCCGTTGAAAGGGTTAATTACCAAGGTATTCCTTCCCTCGGCTCTTTTTCGGTACACATTCGATTTCTGCCCATAGTGGGGGATACTATAATTGTCGCCACCTATATGCGCGAACCACTGCGTGCCCAAAGCATTCAATTGCACAGTTCCTTCTTCCAATGCCAAGTGCCATTCTATATTGCTTCCATTATACAAACTAATGGCACTCTCCTTTTCATTTCCATAATCTGAATGCAGGATTGCCATCCCGTAATTCTTGAAGCAAACATCTTTTATGGCTGGCTTTTCATTTGCCGCTTTTAAATGGATATTTTTATCGTAGTACAATAGTGTTTGCCAATCTCCCCCCTTTTTCTCATTCAGTTTATAATACAACCACGCATATTCGGGCTTATTGGCCAGCTTTGCCAGCAACAAGCTCACGTCATACCCTTTCATTTTGGCTGTTGGTGCATACGCACGTCTGGTGCCATCTTCGCCATTGCCAAACTCCCCAGCCCCGCCTTGGGCTGCCAAGAACCAATCAGGGCTTTTGTAATAAGCACCGTATGTTAGCTCGTCAGGCAGGGAAAGATTAAAAACATTGCGCAACCCAATTATGGGCATAATAAGGTTGCGTACCAGCCACATCCCGTAGCCTAGACCTTCATAATATGCACCATCGGGCATGAACGAAACCATTGCACGCTGCATAGTACGCACACATTTTGCCAACACCTGTTGAGCCATCAATTGTGCATCCTTGTTACCTCCAAAACCTGCATCGCACAATGCCATTGCAGAGAAGGCAAAACCAGAACTCCCTATGCCATTATAATTATTGAACGACCCATAGATGCCTTTAGATTCTATCATTTGCTGGTATGCAGGCGCATAACAATTCCGTATAACGGCCATTTCTATCTTAGTCCTTGTTTCAACAGGCAAATCATTATATAAAAAATCGTACGCCAATATAAAGCTATTTAAAATTTGCCCAAAGCTTATTTCGCCCCCGCCAGCAGCAACACCCCAAGATGGGGTTTTAACGCTGTCGCATACCACATTTACCATCTCAACAAAGCGTTTCAAATACTGGGCATCACCGGTTAACTTATAGGCAAGGGATAGGTTTGTACTCTCATCCTGTATCACATCCCTCAATAAAACCTTTGGATCAAGCGGCTTATCGGCATTTATTTTGAGCAGCTTATTTGCAGCAGCAATGATATTATTAATTGTTTTGCTTAAAAATTCATCGCTGTTTTTTTGTACAAGCAGGCGACTAAAATCGTTATCGGTATAAACAAGCCTAGGGTGCGATGGTATTTGCCCATTGTATTTATGCTGGAACATTTCCATAAAATCTGCGGCTGAATAACCCACAGAAGCACGTACAATGGCTGTGCTGATTGCTCCGCGGGTATCTATTACAGCTACATAAAAAGAGTCCAAGCCTATAAAACCAATATTGGGTGTATATGTAAAATAACCGTCCACATTCAAAGAAACATTGCCATTTATTGGCTTGTCCTTTAAAGCATAGGAAAGATGATCGCGATCCTCATCCACGCCTGTAACCTTGCCATTTACGGGCTTATCCCTATCGGTATCTACAAAATAGCCTTGGTCGTAGTATTCAAAGTAATAGTCTTTTGGGTAGGGGGTATGGTTGGTAGCAACATCCTGTGCCTTTGTAGAAATAGCAAACAAAACAAAAGCAATCGCTATAAAATTTTTCATATTTCCTTCTTGCAAGCACCTTGAACATAAAATGCTTTCTTTTAGAACGAAAAAAAAAAGCAGAAGTAGTACATGATGCTGAAATTAGTGTTTTACTGCCAAGTTACTTATTCTTCGGAAAATCAGATTCGTCCCGAACACTTACATTTATTGAGGTGGGAAAATTCCTAGGTAGTGGATAGGTCGCTTTTCCAGTTGCAAGCCACTCTGCTGCCCTTATCAATGTTGTTTGGAAACCGATGCACCTATAAGCAATCGGATATACTTCATCCTTCCACAAATGCCCCATGCTACTGCTGTACACCCTGCCTTTACCATAACTAACTACCCATTCAACGGGGTAATTTTGTTTATTGACAGAGTCTGTGGCGTAGGACAAAATGGTAGTGTTGATAAATGGTCCACGAACATCATTGTACAATTCCATGGAAGGCGTTTGCCAACTATCGGGAAACCCCTTGCAGATAGGATGGCTTTTTTGCAAAACATGGATAGTTGCAGTAAAGCGCTTGCCGTGAGTGGTGTTTCCCCCTGCACTAGGTGGCAATTTGATTATGGAACCATTGCTATCAATTCTTACTGCATACCCATTTTCTTTCGTACGCCAGCCAAGCCCCATCATCGTATCATAAGCCAACCACCCCGTATAAGCGTTATTGGCAGCGTGCAGCACGTACAAGCCACCGCCATTACGCACATAATCCTGTAATGCCTCCTCTACCCTTCTTGGCCATCTAAGCTGCTTGTTTTGCCCATTATTTGTATTTTGGATAACTACATCATACGCATTGAATGATGGGTTCCAATGCTGCCATTGCACCGAGTCACCCGCATTATCTGGCGCGGTACTTACCGAAACCTCAAATAGTTTCGACTCCTCCAGTATTGTCTTTACAACTGTAGTAGTTTGCCGCCAATTGTGGTTACTGTATCCGTCTACAATTAAAACTTTTATTGGTTTTCGCTTGTGCGATGCCCAAGCAGAAAATAATATTAGGTTGAACAACAAAAAAGCAAAACCATATTTCATACTATCTGCATTAGTAACGTTTCCGAAATAACTTTCCCTATTAAGGTTAATTTCTAAAAAAATATTTAACCGCAAAGAACACAAAGATTTTCGCAAAGAAGCACAAAGAGAATCCCTTTTAAGGTAAAACGTTTCACTTAAAGGACACAAAGAACAGTACAAATAGGCTGATAAAATGAAAAAGCTTATTCGGAAATGGGGAAAGTTATTTTAAAAGTATTACTTACTGTTATTTTGAAATGAATAATTTTTGTGGTGCAAACCGGTTTATTTTAACAGTATAAATACCTGTTGAGAGGCTTTGGGGTAATACTAATGAGAACCCTTGCCCATTTACCTTCATGGTTTTGTGATAAACAATTTGACCTTGGTTATTGACTAGTTGAATATCGGCATTTCCGTTTATCAAGATTGGCAATAGGATACTTAATTGTGATTGATGGAGCGGATTGGGGAACAAGCTGAAAGCCAATGGGGTATTATCTCCCTTGATTACTACCAATTTCACATCGTAATAAGTCATCTTGCCGTCTTTGCCCACTTCAACCAACCGATAATAATTATTGCCTAGAACGGGGTTGTTGTCAATAAAGTCATAATGCATTTCAAAATTACCATTGCTAAGGGACAATATTTTTCCAATTGGTGCAAAGCCCCTTCCATCGTAACTCCGCTGGACAACAAAATAGTCGCTGTTGATGCCATGGGTTGTTGACCATTCTACCCTTACCGTCTTGCCATCAGTGCTTTTGGCTGTATAGTTATCCAGTTTCACAGGCAATGTGGACACCAACAGTGAAAGATTCATACTATCGTAATTGATGGTATTGCCATAAAAATATAATTTCAATATATGCCTGCCGGGTGTTGGAAAATAGAAGCTATCAGTAGAAACAACGTTGAAGCCGATTTTTGTTTTTGTAGAGTCATACGTTGAACTTGGGAACCGGACGGACTGCTGGTATTTGCCATCAAGCAATAAATCAACCCGTTTGTAAACTACGGCAGGAGCGGAATATGGCAATATTGTAGGCCCTGTCCAAGTAGTGCTGTACTTATTTGCCAAGGTAAGGTCTATTTTGTAAATGCCAGGGGTATCGACTGTTACTGCATATTCAACCCAGTTTTGATCTAACCCGCTTACGGAAGTACCCGTAATATTGTTGAAATTGGTATAGGCTGCCACTTTTAATGTTGGTGCTACCAGCACATCGGTGCCATTAATTGTCCAATCCTCTGCCTTAATCATGCCAGGTACTTCTTGGTAATTAATAGCTTGTATTTTCATATAATCGAAAGCATCTACCCCACCAATAAATTTGATCCTTATGGTATGGGTACCGGCAGGAATGTCGAAAGGCGGAGTCCATACAGGATTGGTACCTTGGGAGATAGGCAATGAAATATTTTGTGCCGTTATTCCATCCAAACTTACTGGCACACCATCAACAGCTACACTAAGGAATTTTCCATCGTTTGCATTGGTGAGATATAAGCCCAGCAGAAATTGTCCGCTATTGTCAACATTCACCAAATAATCCAAGTAGTTATTGGCAGTATCAATTTTATAAACCTCTTTGCCGTTGCTGGCACTTGCAAAGCTGATGGTATCTGTTCCTTGCTGTGCGATCCAGTTTTCTGCTTCAAATAGCCCTACGCTTATGGTAATTGGCTTGCTAGTGGTTGTTGCACCAAGATTATCCGTTGCTATTGCAGCAACATTGTAAGTGCCTGTTGCCGAGCCGTACCATTGGTATATATAGGGTGAATCGGTTGCTATGCCAATGTTTGAAGCCCCATTATTAAACTGTACACTTGCAACAGAACCATCCGTGTCGGTAGCATTTGCGGCAATGTCAAAGTAACTGCCGTTTAAAAAAGTTGTGTATTGCTGTGGTGATGCGATGCTTACCTTAGGCGTTGTATTTTTGCCAACTATTGTGATAGGGGCGGCATAAAAACCATTGCCTAAGGCATCATAAGCCTTAGCTGTAACACGGAATATGCCAGCAGGGATATTTGCCCAGTTATAAGAATAGGGCCCAGCATTATCGGTGGCAAGCAATTGTTCTCCATTATAAAATTCTACTTTGCTAATGCCACCACCTGTTGCAGTAGCAGTTGCACTGATGTTAACATTTGATAATGAATTGTACGTTGAATTATTAGCAGGTGAAGTAATCGTTGCGGCCATGCCTGTTGGTGCAAAATTCATCCAATCTAAACTTGTACTACCACCATAAAGGTTGAGCGTAATGACCTGTTTGCCGACAGTAGGAAAAGTTATTGTAGTATTTACTGTTGCAAACCCAATTAAAGAGGTAGAATAATAAGTGTTTGAAGGCATGGTAACCGACTTCAACAGGGTATTTCCCAACATCACATCTATTCGTTTGCTACCACCAGGGTAACTATTGCTATACCTATCTGAAATATTCATCTGCAATGAATAGGTGCCTGCCTTGGCTACGTCCACGGCATATTGTACCCAGTTACTATCCAGGTTGCCAATGGCTACGCCACCCCCACCAGATTCAGGTATGGCTGCTTGGTTGATTAAGGAATGACCCGAAATGGCACTGTTTGAGCCAGACTTCAAATAGTTTTCTGCTTGTATCAAGCCTGGGATTGCATAGTAGTTTATAAAGGTAATTTGATTGAAATCTACCCCGTCAATTCCACTATTAAATGTAACCCTTAGCTTATGGCTACCGCTTGCAATATCAAAACTTGGTATAGCAATGGTTTGATAGCTACCCGAAACAGGGATATTGACAGCCCCCAACAGCGAGCCGTCATTGGCAATGGCGACACCATCAATGGAAACCGAAAACGTATTGCCAGCTATGCTATTCAATAAATTAATGTCCAAAGTGTACTTTCCGCCGTTATTCAAATTGAGGTTATACTCCAACCATCCACCAGCATTGATGCCCGCTACCTTAGCCAACCCGCTTCTTGCAGAATCTACAACAACATTTCCCGAATTGTTACTTGTAAAATCTTCTGCTTCAAATAGGTTTACTGAAACTTTTGTGGATGGCGCAGTAACTACTGTGCCAAATTGGTTGGTGAGCTTTGCAGTAATGGCATGGGTGCCAATGGTACTTGCGGTATAAACATATTGATAGGGCGAAGCAGTATCACCACCAATCTTTGTTGGAAGATCATAGAAATCAACTTTGGAAACCGAGATGCCCCCATCTGCTATGTTGGTTGTTATCAATGTAGTATCCCCTTGAAGCATCACTACCTTGTTTGCAGGGGTTAGGATGGTTATCGTTGGGTAGGCAATGGAAGCAATGCCAGCAGCACTAATTTGGATCCATTGGTGTGCTGCGATGGTAAATGATTCTGAGACAGGATTGGATACAGTAATTATTTTGCTTGTATTTCCATCATTATAAAGGTAAAACTGATTGGCTGCATTGATGTAAACAATGTAATTGCCATTATCACAAGTAAAAGTTGTTGCAGCGTCGGCATATGCAGAAAGACTATCAAAAGTAGCCATTATAGCTTGAGAACCTGTTTGCTGGCGCACAATACTTACGGCAACATTTGCAGTAAAGGCCAAAGGGGTAGTTAGGGTAGTTAGTCCATTTAGGCTATCGTACCTACGGATGGTTATTGCAAAATTTTCATAAGGAGTTGTTCCTTTACAAGCCCATATCCCAGTGCCAGCATTGTTAATTGGGGTGGTATTCACCGAGGGTTGGTTATTTGTATTGTATGGATAAAGCACATTGGCAAAAGTAGCAGGTGCAGCTTGTGTTTTGCTATAATCTACTGTGGGTATTGCTGTGTTTGTACTGGCTATCCAACCCAAATAGGCAGGGGTTTTCTGCCCAGTAGCTGTTTTAACTGCCAAGCCATTGGTTTCAATAGGATAAACGAGTAGTTGTGGGGCGTTTGCACCAGCATTTATTGTCTTTACGGCTTTGGTGTTGTTGTCGATATTAGCGGCAGGCGCATTCAATTGGAAATAACAATCATATTTATGTGTGCCAGTGCCTTCCAAGAAATCTGTTACCACATAATAGTAGGGTTTTAAGAACACAATATGTCTTTTATGGGTAACTGAAAAATCTTTGCTTCCTGTATATTTCCTGCCAACGCCAGAGATATAGGTAGTGGGTTGGTAACCGTCGTTGTAAATGCCGCTAGTGTAATCAGCAACCTGATTGGTTAGCCAAGGCTGCGATGAGGGCTTGGAAACAACCTTGTTTTCAAAAATGTCATCATTTTCCCTGTGCTGGTCTTTGCCATCAACTGTAATGGTATTGTGCGCAGAAGTAGCCTGCACATAAGCCCTCATTTGAGAGGTATTGTACATATAGCTACCTGCTTCTACCAACAATGGGCTTCCGAAACAAGTGAGGTACAGGGACAAGCCATCCTCATGCCCATGCCACCATGAACCAATGGGGCCATTTTTAAAGAATAAATAGTTATCATTCAATTCCCATCCACTACGCATCAGGTTAAAGCCAGCCCAAGGAAAACGGTAACTAAGCGTATCCGGTGCTTTGCCCTTAGTCCTGCCACTGGTAAAGTATAGGAACTCAGGGTCGCCCCATGTAGTTGAAGCGGCATCTAACCCAGCACCAGCATTGTCAGAATTATCATTTGTTGGTGGCACTAGCCCCGTTGGTTGCTGCACATACAAATCGAACCAATACATTTTCTTCAGCTTGTCTTCATACCCAGCAGGCAGGGCGTCATTATTTAGCCTGGAGATTTGTAGTACCTTTATATAAAAATCCCTGCACCAGTTTGCATAGCCTGGTGTTAACTCATTTTCTGCCCCATCTGGATAAACCGTTTCATCAAAAGAACGCATCAAGAGCTTAAAAGCATCCGCTTTCCATGTTGGAGCATCTCTAAATTCAGGAAAAACCATAGACGCCACTGCTAATCCACAAGCTTCCAATATTTCGTGATTGCTTGGTGCCACACCACTATTATAAAAATTATTTACGCCCCAGTTTGCACGCCAACATTGTGCAAGCATACCTTTTGCATAAGTAGTGTGTGCGGTGTCCACAAAAGAAATGGAAGGCAGGAAATGATAATAGGCATCGTTCCAGGTATCTTGCAGCCTCACTCCTAAGGCAATGCTATTTTGTGTAACAGAATATTCAATATTAGTGGTTAGATCGGTAGGGTTTTTACTTACCCAATCGCACATTTGATTTACCCAAGCACGTGCATATGCCTCATTTCTAGTTTTATAATAACCATTACTCAATGAACGCCAGAATTGAAACCGTGACATACCTGCACTAAAGTTGGGGTCGTAGTTGGGGTCTGACTTTGGGAGGGGGCTATACGCCCAATTGATATTGATAACTTTTGGGCCAAAATCGTAGTTAGGCGGAATGAACCCTTGTTGGTTGCCCCCCAGCCAGTTGCGAGCAATCCTTGCGGCATTAGAATCAACGGCAGTGCTTGTATCGGCAGGAAGGTTTGCACCAAGTGAAATCCATTTAGTAGGGTAGGTTCTTCTATAAGCCAAATAAGCCTGCTTAGCCAAAGCATAATTGCCTGCATTAACAGCAGACTTTACAGCACCCATGCCTGGGTAGTTTACATTCAATGCCGTAAATAGTGTTGCATCGGATATTGGCCCGTTTGCTGGCGTGGCCTGTGCCTTAACTTCATTGCTTTTGCCGATAATTATTGCCATCAACAACAATAGCATGAAGCTTTTTTGTACTACCCTTATCATTTTTTTCATATAGCAAACACATTTAAACTTCCCGAAAGTTTAAAACTTTAGGGAAGTGAATACACCATTTTATACTGCTCTGCATAGGATCATATTTAAGTATGAATACTAAATTAAGTTAATACTGGCTAAGTACTTACGCTTAAATACCATATTACAAAGCACTACTTATAACTTAACTATTTTTTCTGTTACCACCCTATCCCCAGAACTCAATTGTAAAATATAACTACCTGCTTTAATATTGCTTATGTCAATTGTATGAACAATTGTACCCTTATTTAAAACAGATTGATAAACAACAATGCCAACAGGGGAAACAATGCGCAATGTTGCATTTGACTGCAACTGGGTGTAAGCCAAGCTTACAATACTCCTAGCAGGGGTAGGGAATAATTTTAAGGAGAAACTATTTTCATTGCTGTTTTTTAGGGAAATTACATTGCTGTAATTGCCTATGCCATTTTTTTCTTTTGTAAAAAGCCTGTAATAATTGATGGTTCCTGGGTTTGCATCTACAAAGCTATACTGGGCTTTTGAATGGTTTAAGGCATCAATAGTAGCTAATGGCGCAAAACCTTGCCCATCATTGCTCTTTTCTATCGTGTACGATATTATGTCTACTTCATTTGCCGTTTGCCAAGTTAATGTATTTGTTCCTTTTGCCGCAATACCCTCAAAAGAAACAAGCTTAACTGGCAAACTACCTGCTTCTGGCGCAAAAGCTACCCCCCTGAAAGACTGGTTGGTACCGGCTGTAGCTATTACTAAAGAATCAGCGGTAAATGGATTGCTAAAACTTGGCACGGTGTCGTTTACCCAGCCTGTGGTATCGGTAAACCGCACAACCTGCGAACTGCCTTTTACATTTACAGTACCCCTTGTTACAAACAAATTGATTGTATGGCCAGTTGCAGTGCCAATAACACCTTGATATAAACTTGCACTTGAATCATATCCATTGGTTTGAACCCATTTGCCATTGCTTTGCTTACAAAATTTAATCAATCCATTGCCAGTAAGATGGCTAGAAGCCGTATTTGCCACATACATCACGTCATACCCTGGAATGGTGTCATTTAAGTCGAATAAATAAAACTGCTCAGGTGTAGGCAGCGTTGCAGTAATGGTATCGCCCTGTGCATTGCTGCTTAGGTTGGACAAATTACTGATATTAGAAACAGTGTTTCCTGCTGGAGGTGCAGTAGTTGGCAACAATGGCTTAGTAACACTAGTTTTGCCAGTATCTGTTACCACTGTACCGTTTACGCTAGCCAAAACAATATAATTTACCGAATAAGAAGAAAAGTATAATTGCCCACTGAATATGTTTACGCTGTTACAAACCGGTGCCTTATAATTAACAATAGCGGGCAACGCATTTTGGCTACCAAAAGGCACATACCCAATGCCACCCCATGCCCCCACAGCCCAGAAACCACTGCCATCGGAGGTAGCAACGCATCGTGGCGAAACATTAAAGGGCGCAGTAGCTGGGAAAGTAGTAGAAACATCAACGCCCCCGTCTATACCAATACGGGCAATGGAACGGGGAACTGCTGTGTTTTTGGTGGGACTGGCAGTTCCCGAATCTGCCGCATAGCCTACCAACGTAAGGTAACGGCCATCTGCCGACCTATTCAAAAGCCCCTCGGTAGCTGCTGTACCTGTAATGGTTACTGGTATTCCGCTAGTAGAAAACCGGGGAAGGTTAATGGTTTGAACTAATTGCCCAGCAGGGGTATATTCATCTAAAACCACCGGGAAGGCACTAGAATATTTATTTAATACCCGGGATACTACAATATTGCCCTTTGTGAAAGGCACTTGTGCATGTAATACACTTACAAACAAAACAAAACACAGGAAATTTAGTAGAACATATTTCATACGGCTATTCTTATTTAGGTGATAAAAAATTTAAGCAAGCCTATGAGTAACTAACGTTCTTTTTAATGCCAACTACTACATTGGTTGAAAAAAAATTAAAACTAGGCTCAGCCATAAGCCTCGGCAAATTCTTTTTTTTGGGGTGCTGGTGTACCGCAACCGATTATTTCATACAAAATAGATAGGTGCAAATCAAAAACTTATAGCCCATTTTGAAGGGGCGGCCGCTTGTTTTGGCTGGCTTTTGGCAGCCTAAATTTAGTTTCGAGGGTTTTATATACCATAACTCATTGAAATACAGTGTTTTATGTTTTTAAGGAGTGCTTATTTCATGCGTATTTTGTGCTTATTTTATGCCTATTTTATGCCTATTTTGTGCCTATTTTGTGCTTATTTTATGCTTATTTTTCGCAGAAAAGTGAGTACTTTTTTCGTGTTTTTTTGAGTGTGGATGCAATTCATCATTGCGTTTTTTTGTCTGTTAAAAATGAGCCCCACGGGACAACAAACCAAGGCTAGGGTAACCGCAGGAATTGTGCTAATGAAAACAAGGAGCCCTATACTACAAAGTTGGGGTTGATTTGGGATATATGCAAAAGGACAATCCTATATGGGGGAAATATGCCCCCATGAGCAACCAAAAATGCCCCCATGGTGGTAGCATATTATTAACAATGGCATTTAGTAAATTATCAATAAAAAAGCTACGCTTCAAGAGCTACCCTCGGGGCAAACGCATCAAAATTTAATCTGCCCCTAATTGTCTATTTTATTCAAAAATACCTCTTTTCAGTCCTTTTGCCTCGTAGCCGGCGAGCTTCGTCCTGGCAACGCCACTCTATTTTATCCTTTGAAAAAAATATGCTGCGCATTTTTTTCAATTTTGGCTATGCCAAAACCGTATAAAATAAGGTGGCTTATGCCAGGACTGGTGTCAAACTCGAAGATTCGAGCAAAAAGAATTTTGATGCGTTTACCCTGGGGCTACCCTGTACACACATCTCTAGTTTAACTAAAGAGAAGAGCTTAACCGCAGAGGTTTGCAAAGCCATTTAACGCAGAGAAGGCGCAAAAGCGATGCAAACAAAAGGTAAAACGCTTCGCTTAAAGGACGCAAAGTTTAGGCAAAACCTCTACTTTATACCTAAATCCCTCTTTTTAAAAATGTTTAAAAAGATGTGTGTACACGGTAGGTTTCAAGGGACATAAAGTTTAGGCGGAGGTTGCCTACATTTAGAGTGAGCCACTCTTGGAGAGTTGCTCACTCGTGCCACTGCCCGCAAATTCAACCCTCCTCATTTTGTCAGGAGTTAGAGTGACCCACTCTTTTGGAGTATATACTTCATTTACAATTGCGTTATTTTAATGCTCCTCAACCGATAATTGTGCTTTTGCTTCTCCCGAATCAGCATTCTTTACAACAAGCTTGTACATCCCTGCTGCCAATTTATTTTGCAGCATTAAATTATAATCCTGTTTCACCCCGTTATGGATAAGCGGCAATTGCTCTATTTTTTTTCCAATCATATCATACAAAACAACCTCGTACCTGCCTGCTGCAAACCCTTTTAAATAAAGACTAAACGCATTGCCTGATAGCGGGTTTGGATAAACAACAATAGATGCCTTTGCTGGATTCCCTTGTATAAAAACAGTATTGCTATACCATACTTTGCTTGTTTTGCCAATAGCTTTTATCCTGTAATAGCTGTTTTCAACAAGGCTTTTATTAATGCTGAACGTGTACCTGGAAACTGAATCGATACCTTTTACAGTGCCTATTGCACTAAACAGTTGCCCATCAGTTGATGCTTCAATTATAAAGGTATCCAAGCCTGGAAAGGAAGTTTGCCACGCTAGCCCAACAGCCCCATTTGCCTTGATGGCTGCTAAGCTTATTGCATCTATTGCCAATGTATTTGACTTGTTGACTACCAATACAAACCTATTGGCACCCTGCGAGTTGGTATCGGCGGTAACAGCAAAACCATAGCTTGGGTTAGCCCTTATGTCTAACACTTTGTTTAAGAATTTATCCCATAGATTGATGGATATATTGCCGTTGAAGAGTTCGTACTGGCTAAACCTTATCTGCAGGTTGCCTGTTGAGGAGCTATGCACATGTAGCTGTATTGAATCGGGCAGCAAAGGGGTTTTCATCGTGCTTACAGCTAGTGGCAGCCCCCCCTTTACCAATGCAATAAACTGGGGATTGCCCATGTTCAAGGAATAAGTATCGAAAATAGTGTATGCGGTATCAGAAATTTGGGCATCATCCCCAAACAGCGCCACGGCATCGTCTATAAAAGTACTGTCTGTATTGGCCAAGGTAACCCTTACCTTATCATTCCAAGCATTACTGCCACCAACGCCAAAGATGGATACCCCATTCTTGGGCAAGCTTATTTTTTGTTGCTCGCTGAATGACACAGCGGCATCTGCCGCAGCCGTCCGCTCCACAAAAAATGCCGAGCCAGAGGGGATTATCAAGTCGGTGGCATTGTCTGCAACATAATCATTTGGCCAATAGCCTGTGCTTATTTTGGTGGCCTTGTTCCAGCTGCCATACCCGTTGGTGTTATTGCCATTAATAGCCAACATCCATATGTTGTTGGTAATAAGGCTGCTATTGGCATTTAGAAAAGCCGTTGCGCTTAAAGCGGCAGGAAAGGGGTTGCCCAGCAAAGTGTAGGCACTTGATGTGCTTCCTGTGCTTGTGGTGCCATAAACATTGGCAGTAGGCGACGTGTTGTATGCACCCGTTGCAGACAATACCACCGAATCGGGTGCAGCGGGGGTGTAGGTGTTTAACTGGTTGTTGCACCCGCCCCCGTTGCCCCTGCTGCCTCTAATCATTACCAAG
Source organism: Parasediminibacterium schistidii (assembly GCF_046546515.1). NCBI lineage: Bacteria > Pseudomonadati > Bacteroidota > Chitinophagia > Chitinophagales > Chitinophagaceae > Parasediminibacterium > Parasediminibacterium schistidii. The sequence goes on from NZ_JBKHKJ010000002.1 coordinate 84,043, forward strand.
TACCCTACCCCGGGGGTGAGGCTGGTAGCATTGGTATTGGGGATGCTTACCCAGCGGGTATTGTTTAGCAATGGGGCATTGTAGGTGTAAAAAGAAGGCTTGTTGGTTTGGGTAACGTCAAAGCCATTGCTATTGGCACTGCCACAAACCTGGCCGCCGGCCCCGCTGCCCGTTATATATACCTGTTGCTGCCAAGCGTTGCTTATTAGCTGGCTCACGGGGCTGCTTAGCAAAGCGTATTTCCTAGTAGCCTTTGCTGGGATATACCGCTGTACTGTAATATTGCCCGCAATGCCAGTACCCGACATAATTGGCGTTATGCTTGCTGTGGCCAAGCTGCTGCTCCTCAATGTTAGGTTACCGTTTGTATTGAGTGTGCCCGAAAGCAAATTGAGCGTTCCCGTAATAGCCAAGCTATTGCTTCCCGGTGCAATGGATGCGCCATGCGAGTTGTTTAGCATAAGGTTGCTTATGGTGCCATTGCCAAGGATTAATTGTGCCGAAGTACCTATTAATGACACCAAACCGCTGCCATAAATAAGCCCATTGTTGCTCAAGCTATCCCAAATATTCAGGTTGCCCATGTTATTTACAGCGGCTTTGTTGTAAACAACCAGGTTGTGCACCGCTTCCGTATCATTTACCGTTGGCAGGGCAGCAATACTGGGAATGATTGCACTGGTACTGGCACTGGGCAATCCATTGTTCCAGTTATTGGTATTGTTCCAAAGCGTATCATAAGCCCCGTTCCAAACTGTTAATGTAGGCGGCAAAGATTTGACTAGGGTGAAGGTTAAAGAGTCGAAACTGACCACATTCCCATAGAAATAAATCTTTAAGATATGCTTGCCTGGAGTGGCAAAATTGAAAGTGGGTGTAGAGGCCGTGCCAAAACCAATGACGGTACTACCCGAATTCCAAGTATAAGAAGGAAAAGGAAGCGAAAGCTGGTAGGTGGTATCAACCAACACATCTACACGCATGGTGGTTACTGGTGCTGCGCCATAAGTAATGGTTGGCCCTGTCCAGCCACTGTTGCTGTACCTATTAGATAACCGCATAGATAGTTGATAAGTTCCAGCAGAATCCACATTTACGGCATAAGCCACCCAGTTTTTATTTAGATTGGTAACCGCAACCCCACTTACGCCATTCTTATCCGTGTAGGCATAAGCCGTGTTCAAGGCAGCGGTTGGTATGGTATCTGAACCATAGCATGAATAGCTGTTTGCACTCATGGTTCCGGGAATCTCTTGATAATTTAAATCCATCAGAGAAATATAATTCAGGGTATCAACATTGCCCGTAAACTTCAGGGTAATGGTATGTGTGCCTGCACTTAAATCGAAAGGGGGTAACCATACAGGCAGCGTATCGGATAATTTATGTATAGGCAAGGCATAGCTTGCAAGGGGCAAACTATCCACAGCGGCGGGAGCACCATCTACCAGCCATTGAACCGACCGACCTAAGCGAGCGTTGGTGATATAGACGCCCAAAGCGTACCTGCCATTATCATTTACATCTATCTGGTATTGCAATGCGTTGTTTACGGTATCCGTCAGCTTTACTATCTTCCCGCTATTTGAATAAGAACAGGCAGTAGTTACAGCTCCAACTAATGGAGTAATATAATTTTGTGGTTGAATGATTCCTGTAGTTAAAAGTATCGGACTACTCGTGGTGGTTACACCCAAATTATCAGTAGCAACGGCAGTAATAGTATATACACCACTGGGTATTCCCTGAAAATCTAATGAATAAGGATAAGCAGTATCCTCACCTATTAAAGTACCATTGTTGAAGTAATCAACCTTGGCTATTGTTCCATCACTGTCATTGGCATTGGCAGTAATAAAATAATCGGTGTAAGGCATGATGGTGGTTGGTAAATTAAATGGGGAAGTAATACTTACCGTTGGCGGCTTATTGGTTACAGTGATGGTTATAGGGTTGGAAATATAGCTGTTGCCATAAGCATCATAAGCCCTTGTAGTAATCCTGAATGTGCCAGAAGGAACATTTGCCCAAGTGAAATTATAAGGATAAACATTGTCTGTACCCAACAAAATATCCCCATTATAAAACTCTACCTTTGAAACACTACTGCTAGTGGCGGCTGCCGTGGAATTGATGGTAATATTACTGCCGGAGGAAAAGGTAGCATTAGTGGCAGGGGATGTGATAGAGGTAGTTAATCCTATTGGGGCAAAATTTATCCATGCAAAATTCTTTCCCCCAGCAACATAAAAACTAAGCTTTAATGTTTGTTGCCCTGCATTGGCAAAGCTTATGAGCGTATCCTTAGGATAAAAATATGCAGGGCTACCTGACGTGTAAGTATAGGCCGGAATAAGATTAGATTGTATAAGGGTGCCATTAGAGGCTATATCTACATGCTGTGTACCAGAACTGTATGGGTTAGTCATACTGAATTGTAGCTGATAAGTACCCGCCGCAGCAACATTAACGGTATAAGAAACCCAGTTGCTATCCACCTTGCCAATATAAGTTCCCCCACCTGTAGATTCTGGATTTTGAGATAAAGCAACCGTCGAATTAGATGAATTAGTAGAAAGGTTACCTGTGTAAGTATAATTCTGTGCCTGTATCAATCCGGGGATGGGGTAGTAATTAAGCCAATAAATTTGCATATAGTCAATAGCGGCAATACTGTTGCCAAAACTAATGTTGAGGATATGATTACCAGTTGAGGCAATGTCAAAAGCTGGGATAGTTATTGTTTGATAAGCACTAGATGTAGGCACTGACAAACTACCCACAGCTACGCCCCCATTGGTTATAGCACCTCCATCCACGGTTACACTGATACTATTAATTGCCAGATTGTTCAATAATGTAAAACTTAGCGAGAACTTACCAGAACGTGCAGTAGTAAGGTTATAGCTTAACGAACCATTTGCCGCTATGTTTTTAACAACGGCATTATTGCTTCTTGTAGAGTCAACAGCTATTGTCCCACTGGTGTTGCTACTGAAATTCTCCGCCTCGAAAGTGCCAACAGACACTGTAGAGATGGGTGATGTAACTGTTTGGCCTGCAAGGTTGGTCACTTTGGCGGTGAGATTATGAAATCCTGTAGTGGTAGTACCTGCCCATGCGAAAGTGTAGGGTGCTATAGAATCTATTACCAATTGAATAGGCCCATCATAAAAAGAAACAGCAGTGATAGGTATTTGCGTGTTGGCAATATTTGCGGTTACCGTAACTGTGTCGCCTGGTATCAAAACTGTATTAGTAACTGGGGTTACGGCAACTATTGGGCTTGATACATCAGTAATACCCACAGAACTTATTTTAAACCACTGGTGCGAGGCAAGTTTCTGTGGTGTAGAAACAGGTTTTGAAAATGTAATTGTTTCGGCTATATTGTTATCACTGTATAAAAAATGATTTTTTAAAGAATCTACCAAAAGAATATAGTTGCCCTGCGTAGGCGTAAAGTTTGTTGTATCATCGTAATACTTGGTAAGGCTATCGAATGTTGCAAGTATTGTTTTAGAACCGCCTATTTGTTTACGCACTATGCTCACCCTTGCATAAGCACTAAATGAAAAAGGCGCGGTTAAAGTAATTGTATCATACTTCAAAGTATCGTAACGGCGCATTGCTATTGCAAAATTCTCGTATTGTGTTGTACCCGTGCTACCCCAAACACCATTTGCCAGATTGGTTAGCACCGTAGTATTTACACTTGGCGTTGAGGAGGTATTATACGGATACAAAAAAGTAGAAAAGGTAGCTGGTGCTGCCTGCTTCTTGGTATAAATAACTGTAGGGATGGGCGTGTGGGAATGTGCTATCCACCCTACATAAAAAGGGGAGGTTTGCCCCATTACCTGCTTTGCTGATAAGCCATTGGTTTCTATTGGCTTTACCAATAATTGTGCAGGTGTCAATGTATTTAACGTAGTAGCTGCATTTGTGGTACTATTAAGATAAGCAGCAGGCGCATTGAGGTTGAAGTAATTATTAAAGGTATGTGTACCTGAACCTTCCAAAAAGTCTGTTACCACATAATAATAAGGTTTTAGGAAGAAAACATGCCTGTTATGGTTAATACTATAATCTTTTGTACCAGTCCATAAATTGTTAGTACCTCCACCGCCAAATGCGTGCGCCTGGTACCCATCATTGTATGTTCCGCAGGTGTAATCGGCTACAAAGTTAGAAATCCATGGTAATGAAGAAGGGGAAGTAACCACTTTTTGAGGATACTGGTGCAAAGCCACTGTACTATCATCTTCCCTATGTTGGTCTTTGCCATCAACAGTAATTGTATTGTGTGCCTCTGTTGAATAATCATAAACTTGCCATTGCGAATGGTCGTAAGTATAAGCTCCTCCTTCTATCAATAATGGGCTACCAAAGCAAGAGAGGTACAGATCCAAATCGCCCTCATGCCCATGATACCAAGCACCTATTGGCCCATTTTTAAAAAATAGATAGTTGGCATTTTTGTCCCATCCACTCCGCATAACATTGAAACCTGCGTAAGGAAAGCGGTAACTCACCGCATCGGGCGCCTTGCCCTGTGTTCCACCACTTGAGGCAAACAAAAACTCAGGGTCGCCCCACTGTGTGTAGGCTGCACTTACAGCGGCAGTTGTAGAATCGGAATTATCATTTGTAGGGGGCAGTAGCCCTGAAGGTTGCATTAAATAAACATCGTACCAATACATTTTTTTCAGGGTGGCTAGGTATGCACTGGGTAATGCAACGTGATTAATGGTTGCTATCTGGGATACCGTCATAAAAAAATCCCTAGTCCAATTATGATAGCCAGGTGCCAATTCTGTTTCAGCCCCATCTGGGTAAATGGCGCTATCCATCGACTCCGCCAATAAATTAAAAGCAGTTTGCTGCCAAGTAGGCGCATCATTAAATTCGGGAAAAAGCATGGCAGCAACAGCCAAGCCAGCAGCCCCCAAAATTTGATGATTAGAAGGTGCAACTTTAGTATTGATAAATGCGTTAGATCCCCAATTTAACCGCCATCCATGCCATAATATGCCTTTTGCAAAAGTGGCAACGGCAGAGTCGACAAAGCTGGGTGACTTTAAAAAAGTATAAAACCCATTCATCCAAGTGTCTTCCATCCTACACCCCTCTTGCAAGTTTTGTAAAACGGCAGGATAATAATAAGATGAATTACCAGTGATAGCCCCTTTAGCGTTTGTCAACTGGAAAGGATAATAAATAGATGGGTTTGTGCCACCAATGTTTCCATTAGCGTCATCGCTAGTGGTTATGTCCACAGGAAAAGAAGCAACCCAATTGCACATTTGGTTAACCCATGCTTTGGTATAATTTTCATTTTTAGTAGTCATGTAACTACCGTAGAGCGCACGCCAAAAATAAAATCTTTCCATAGAACCCCAATAGTTAGCATTGTTCACATCAGTTGGGGCTATTAGGCCATTTTGACCTGGAAACCATTGAATATTGGTTACAGCGGCACCAAAGCGATGATTAGGGGGCTGAAAGCCAGACCCATTATCAGGGCCTATTATGTTGTAAAGACTTATACTATCGGCTCCTGCTCTGGTATCAGTACCATTGCCAGAAGGCGTACCTAGCGGGAACCATTGGGGGGCATTACTACTCAACCTATATTGATGGTAATAATATTTGGCACTATCATATTTGCTTTTAGCAACGTAGTACCTTACACTATCCAACCCCGGATAATTGAGGTTCATGGCAGCGAATAAGATAGAATCGGTTACTACCAAGCCAGTATATGGGGTATAACCAGTGAGCCAAACACTGTTTGATGTAGTACTTGTAGCACTTGTATAACTTAAATTATTGGTAGCCTTAACCGTGAAGGTATAAAGTACCCCCTTTGATAGGCCATTAACAACAATAGGGCTTATAGTGCCTGTGGCAGTAATATTGCCAGGAGAAGCGGTTACTGTATAATTGATAGAGCTAGCCCCGCTGCCCATATAGCTTGATGGGGTGAAAGCTACTGTGGCACTTGTTCCACCCGCTGTTGTCATCGAAGCCGAAATATTTGTGGGCGTTGTGGGGATGTTTGATTGTGGTGTTACTGCATTGGACGCCGCACTTGCCACGCTATTTGAAGTGCCATTGTTTGCAATCACCTGGAAAGTATAGCTAGTGCCATTCGTTAATCCAGACACCGTTATTGGGGACGTGGTATTGCCGCTTTGGGTAATGGTGGCAGACGGTGTAGAGACTACTGAATAGGTATAAGTACCCGAAATTGAATTGAGTGATGAGGGTGTAAAAGCAATGGTTGCTTGCCCGCTTGCAGTAGATGTGGCTGTGCCAATAGTTGGTGGGGCAAGCGCAAAAGTATAAGCATTACCTATGCCTGTATAAGCAGTAGCAGCAGGCAAGTTGATTGCTGCGGTAGTAGCAATCGTATAAGGGTTACTTCCTATCGGGGAGTTTAAAATATTCTCACTGTAACTACCAGTATATACACCTAAAATTGGCGTTGATAAAGTACCAGTAATATTACTGCCGTAATATTGATAGGTGAGTGAAGTAGCATTGGCTATACTAGATAATATAGACCATTGCCGGTTTACCACATTGGAACTATTGTTCAAAGCATTGGTAAAAGAAGTGGAAAGGCCAACAGTAATATCGGGTGCATTGGTAGTACCTGTAAAAGTTATTGGGGTATAGGAAGTAGTAGCATTACCAATAGGGAATATTACAGGGCTAGGGTTTTTAGTTGCACTTGAATTGACGCCTTGTATCTTTAACAATCCTGAACCCAACACTATATAATTGTTGCTGCCAGCACCCGCAATACAACTGGTTGCATTAGCGTTAAGCGCAGAGCCAGATAAATTAAGGTTATTGTTCCCTGCATTCAGGTAACCAGCGGTAAGGGTTAGTGTGCCATTGATAGAAGCAGGACCAGTTAGTGTAACAGCGTTTCCACTACCTACTGCCACTTCAAGATTGCCCAAACCAACCCCTGCTATATTTTTTCCGGCACCAGTCATCAGAATTTCACCAACACCAGCATGATTACCTGTACCAGCAATATTCCCCGAAAGGGAAATAACATTTCCATTGTCTGCCAGCGTGGCATTTGCTCCTAGTGTTAAATCGCCAGAAATTGTTACGGGTGTGTTCAAGGTATTGTTTGCCCCTATTGATAGGGTGGTAACATTTAAAGCAGTGGCGCTATGGCGGAAATTTAGGTATGCGCTAGTGGCAATGGAGGAAGATAATATGGCAGTTATGGTATTTCCTGACAATCCTGTAACAGTCCCTGCACTGCTTGCCCCGCTATTTACATAAATAGATTGTCCTACTACAATTCCACTAGCTGAGGCCACGGTAAAAGTTACCCCAGTTCCTGTAGAAGCACCACTTGTGCTGTATGTGCCAAAAGCAGGTGGATTGCGAAAGTTCAGTTCTGCGCCACTTGCTAAGCTAGTGGACAAAGACGAGGTAATTGTGTTTCCAGAAATATTTGAAACCGTTCCTATCAAGGTAGAAGCATTGTATATTGATTGCCCTATTTGAATATTGGATGCAGAAGTTACAGGAATGGATGTACTTGTGGTAACAGCAGAAGACGCTGTTGTGGCAGCTACAATAGAACAAAACATTTTGGTAGTGCTTGCCCCATTGAAAATATAGTTTATGCTGGCGGCATTAAACCATCCAGCAGTTGTGGTATTAAACAAATTAATATTGCCATCAAGCCCGCTTGTGCTGCTGGAGATAACCGTAGCACCTGCATTAACAGCAAAAGCATAGCCACTATATGGCTGGATAGACGCATTGCTTCCGAAATCTACCGTTGCGCCGCTGGGTACTGTAAAGCCCTTTTTAATGGCTACCCCGTATCCATTGGTGATCAACGTGGTGCCCGATGCCATTGTAATGGTGGAGTTTGAGGAACTGTTGCCACCATTTCCCACTGTTATTGAACCATTCAGCGTGACCGTGGTGCCCGTTCCCGAAATAGATAAAGCACCTTGGTAGTTGCCCGCTGGCAAGTATTGATTCGTGGCACCATCATAAATAAGGCTACTATTAGATGTAGTAGTGGCGGCAGAAGAACTGAATGCCCCAGCAATAAAAGGAGCATTACTGATACTTTCCACATATAGTTTAGCATACACCTGCACGTCCACTGTTCCCGAAATAGAATTTCCCGAAGGGATAGAAAGAGATGCAACATTTGTTCCGTCTCCAACTACAACCTTAGAACCCGACCCAATTGTCCATGTAGCGGTGGCGCTGTTCCAGCTAGTAACCACCTTTGTTCCTGCGATATTGAAAACCTGGTTGGCAGCCGTAAAATTTGCTGGGCTGCCACCTGTGCCATTGCTATTGAGGGCCCAACTAGAAACGGCATCAACATTGCCCGATTGATAGTAATAATTTGTTTGCCCAAGCGCAATAGTAACCGTGAAAGCTAGAACTAGAAAGAGTATAAATTGAAATTTCATATTAAACATGCTTTAAATACAATGACATAACCCAGTTTTTGCAGTGAGCCTTGCAACTAAAGGCTGAACTGCAAAAACTGGGTTATTTGGTATCATTATTCTTCCTCAGTAGCGGCAATCTCCCCCCATTTAGCGGCTGTGCCTGCTACAGAGTATGCAATTTTAAAATAGGTAGCCCATGCTGTACTTATCAAATCTTTTGCATTATATCCACTTGCAAAAGGCGCATACTTTTGCTCTATTGCTTCCTTTTTTTCGAGTATTGCATTGGCTTTAAAAGGGCTTCTACGGTCTTCATTTGTTACTGTACTGGCCAGCCAATTAAACGCCCCCCATTGTATCTTCTTATCTTTAGGGTTGAAAAATGGAATGATAGAATAAAGGGTATAAAGCGAGAAAATATTTAACGGCCTTGAATAATAAAAATAACCATTGCTCGTATATGCCTTGGTTGTAATACGGAAAGTGCCATAAGGAATGTTGGTCCAGTTATAACTAAATATCCCACCGCTGCCAGTTGTTACTGTTGCCAGCAGCAAATCGCCATTATAAAATTCCACTTTTGTAATAGTGCCACTGGTGGTAGTAGCCGAATCCTTGATGAGCAGGGATGTGCCAGCATAAATCGTAGTGTCCCTCACTGGTATCTTAATTGCATTTTTAATGCCTGTAGGCGTAATATTCACGCTGCCAAATGCGGTGCTTGTCCCGTATGTTTTAAACCGTAGTGTTTGTGGCCCAGCACTTGTAAAAGCGATGGTCGTATCCAAATCATTGAGTGTTTGGTTAGTACCGTTCCATGTATATGTAGGGAAAGTGTTTTTCTGGATAAATGCCCCGTTCGCATAAATTTCTATGCGCTTTCCAGTACTGCTGTATTTATTTGCCATGCGCAATTGCAAGGAATAGGTGGTGGCCGTAGGTATATTTACCTTGTACTCTATCCAATTACTGTCTAAATTAGAAAATATTACCCCACCACCATACGCCTCGTCTAGCTGTATAGGGTATAAATACCCATTCTGGTTTATGCCTATTGCAAAGGAGCCAGTATCGCTAAATGCTGCTGCCTGCAAGAATGCAGCAACTGGGTAATAATAGTTAAGGCGGAAATAATCGACCCCGGCTATATTATTGTTAAAGGTTACCCTAAGCGTATGCCTGCCAGCAGTGATGTCAAAACTATCATTCTTTATGGTTTGATAATTGGCTGAAACCGGGATAGTGATATTACCTAGCGTAGTGCCACTATTGGCTGCTGGAAGGCCATCAATGGAAATAGAAAAACTATTTACAGAGTCGTTGTTTAGCAGGTTTGCATAAAGGCTGTATTTGCCTGTATGGTTCACATCCACGCTATATTCAAGCCAACCATGGGCCATCATTTTTACCAAGGTATCGTTGCTGTAATTTAAATTAACATCAATGGTTCCCGTTGAATCTTTTGTGTAAAATTCTGCCTCGAAATTGTTTACTGAAACATTTACTGGGGGGGAAGTAACTGTATTGCCAAGCGAATCGGTTAATACAGCATTTAACGTATGTAAACCTGTTGTTGTTGGCGAAAATGCAATAGCGAATGGGTCAGTGCTATCTACGCCTTGTGCCTCTAAATTATCAAATAGTTGCACATTGGATACATGGCCAATTAAATCTGTGTATTTATTTCCAATCAACATGGTATCCCCCATTACCATAACGGTGCTTACAGGATTGGTGATGCTATCCGTTGGATTGGGGATACTATCAGTAATGCCTGATGAAGTTATTTTTATCCATTGATGGGATGGGATAGTGAAACTTTGAGAAACAGGTTTTGTAATAATAATAGACATGCTGGCATTATTGTCGTTGTATACGTTTACCTGGCTAGCCGCCGATTGATTAACTATATAGTTTGCCTTTGTACAAGTAAATGTAGCAATACCCCCACTAAAACTGTTAAGGCTATCAAATGTTACTGTTGTATCTCTTGCGTTAGTCATTTGCCGCCCTATTGCTGTATGTGCATTTGCAGTAAACTTAAATGGGGTTGTTATGGTCATTGTACTATTCAAGCTATCGTACCTCCTGATAACTACTATAAAGTTCTCGTACGGAGTAGTGCCTTTGCATCCCCAAATACCTGTGCCAATGCCTGTTAACAACGACGTAGTAACGGATGGAGGGGTACTCGTGTTGTTGTAAGGATACAATAGTGTAGCAAAAGAAGCCCCTGAAGTAGATGCTGTTTGTGTTTTTTTATATATCAAGGAAGGTATTTTCGTCATTGGGACTGCTTCTGTTTGGGCAATCCAGCCTTGCAAAGCGGAAGGAGATGAACTACCTTTTACTATTGTGTCCGACAATCCTAAGGTGTCTATTGGCGAGACCAACAAATGGGCAGTGGTATGTGAACTATAAGAAGCAACTGCCTTATTAGAAGCGTTGACAATAATTGCCGTATCAGCATTGAGTTGAAAGTAATTTTCGTATTTGTGTGAACCTGTACCCTCCAAAAAGTCTGTTACAACATAATAATATGGCTTTAAAAAAACCAAATGCCTTGTATGGGAAACAGAATAATCTTTGCTGCCAGTGAAATTTTTTGGATTGACCGAACCTTTAAATGTCTCAGCTTGATAACCATCGTTATAAGTACCACTTGTATAATCTGCAACCCCATTGGTAAGCCAAGGCTGATTGGACGGTGCCGTGGATATTTTCTGAGGAAATTCCTTCAATGCCACTGTACTATCATCAAGGCGGTGTTGATACTTCCCATCCACCGCTATGGTATTGTGCGCCGGTGTTATTTTTGTATAATATAACTGAAGGGAATTATCATAATTCCAACCTTCTGCTTCTGCGAGCAGCGGGTAACCAAAGCAATTTAGGAACAAAGAAAGATCATCCTCATGCCCATGCCACCAAGAACCGATAGGCCCATTTTTGAAAAACATATAGTTTGCCTGGCTGTTCCAACTACTCCTCATTACATTGAAACCCGCCCATGGAAATCTATAACTAAGTGTATCTGGTGCTTTGCCTTGTGTTCCACCGCTAGCCAAGAACTGAAATTCAGGATCATTCCACATAGTTGTGGGTGGTGCTTCGGCTGCTACGGAATCAGAATTATCGTTTGTAGGCGGCAAGTATCCATTCGGCTGCATCAAATAAAGATTATACCAATACATCTTTTTCAATTTGTTGTAGAAATAAGCAGAATCAGGAATAGAAACATTGTTTAGCTTGGCTATCTGTGCCACTTGTGTAAAATAGTTCATAGACCAGTTATGATAGCCAGGAGACAATTCGTTTTCGGCACCGTCATCATATACCGTGCTGTCCATTGACCTTTTCAATAAATTAAAAGCAGTTTGTTTCCATGTGGTCGCATCATTGAATTCAGGAAAAACAATAGCTACAACCGCCAATCCTGATGCTTCAATTATTTCATGGTTACTAGGAGCCTCATTGCTATTGTAGAATGCTGATGCCCCCCAATTCATCCGCCAACCATGGCCAAGGACACCCTTAGCATAAGTAGCAACCGCTGTATCTACAAAAGAGGGCGATTGTATAAAATGAAAATAAGCGTCTGTCCAAGTATCTTCCATGCGCATCCCCATTTGCAGGCTTTGTATAACAGCACCGTTAATAGCTGAATCCCTGCCATTTTCCACAGATGTAGTTAAATCTACAGGGATTGTTTTCACCCAGTTGCACATTTGGTTAACCCAAGCTTTGGCATACGACTCATTCAAAGTTGTCCAATAGCCTCCGCTTAGTGAACGCCAGAATGTAAATCTTTCCATTGAAGGTGTCCACAAATTGCTATAACCAGGATCTGTAGGCAAATAAGGATTTTGGTACCAATGCGCCCCAATATTTGTAACGGGTACTCCAAAATTATAATTAGGTGGGCAATTGCCAACTTGGTCTGGCCCTATCCAGTTTTGGCTTATCTTGTAGGCACTAGAATCTACTGTGCCATTGCCGCTAGGAGAGCCTAAAGGCAACCATTTTGGTGCATGGTTTATCCTAAAAAGGCGATACTGCGTTTTTGCTAGTGTATAGTTGCCAGCTTGCACTGCAATCCTTACGCTATCCATGCCGGGATAATTGAGGTTAAGGGCACTAAATAGTGCAGTATCTGAAATAAAACCTGCAGAGGCAACTGTTCCTTGAGGCGTTATAGCAGCTGATGCAGTACTTGCCGCCCCTATGCCAGCTGCATTGGTGGCCGTAACGGAGAAGGTATATGCCGTGCCGTTGGCCAAGCCACTCACTGTAACTGGGCTGGACGAACCTGTGGAAATGATGCCGCTTGGGCTTGATGTAACCGTATATCCTGTTATGGCAGAGCCGCCATTGCTTGAGGGAGCAGTGAACGATACCACAGCAAAACAATTATTAGCAGCAGCTGACACGCTTGTTGGGGCATTGGGAACTGTAATAGGTGTTACAGCGGCAGATGCTGTACTTGTAGCACCTATGCCTGCGCCATTGGTGGCTGTAACCGTAAAGGTGTACGCCGTGCCATTTGCCAACCCACTAACTGTAACGGGGCTGGACGAGCCAGTGCCAATGATGCCGCCGGGGCTGGAGGTAACTGTGTAGCCAGTAATGGCAGAGCCGCCATTGCTGCTAGGGGCTGTAAAAGAAACCACTGCTTGGGCATTGCCAGCAGTAGCTGACACGCCAGTAGGGGCAGTGGCAACAGTAATTGGCGTTACGGCAGCAGATGCCGTACTTGCCGCTCCTGTGCCAGCTGCATTGGTGGCTTTAACAGTAAAGGTGTATGCCGTACCATTTGCCAACCCACTCACTGTTATTGGGCTGGACGAGCCTGTGCCAACAATGCCGCTGGGGCTGGAAGTAACTGTGTACCCAGTAATGGCAGAGCCGCCATTACTGCCAGGAGCTGTAAAAGAAACAACCACTTGGGCATTGCCAGCAGTAGCTGATACTCCAGTTGGGGCATTGGGAACGGTAATTGGTGTTACAGCAGCAGATGCAGCACTTGCCGCTCCAGTGCCTGCGGCATTTGTTGCGGTTACAGTAAAGGTGTACGCAGTGCCATTGGCCAAGCCTGTTACTGTAATTGGGCTGGAGGCATCTGCTGCGGTTAACCCGCCTGGGCTTGAAATAACCGTGTACCCAGTGATGCCAGAGCCGCCATTGCTGGCAGGAGCTGTAAAAGAAACCACCGCTTGGGCATTGCCAGCTGTAGCTGACACGCTTGTAGGCGCAGTGGCAACGGTAATAGGCGTTACGGCAGCAGATGCAGCACTTGCCGCCCCTGTGCCTGCGGCATTGGTGGCGGTAACAGTGAACGTATATCCAGTGCCATTGGTCAAGCCTGTTACTGTAATTGGGCTGGAGGCACCTGTCGCGGTTAAACCGCCTGGGCTGGATGTAACCGTATAGTTTGTAATGGTAGAGCCGCCATTACTGGAAGGTGCCGTGAATGAAACTCTCGCCTGTGCATTGCTTGGCGTTGCTGACACTGCTGTTGGGGCATTGGCAACCGTGATTGGCGTTACCGGAGCAGATGCAGCACTTGCCGTCCCAGTGCCAGCTGCATTGGTGGCTTTAACCGTAAATGTGTAAGCAGTGCCATTGATTAAGCCTGTTACTGTGATTGGGCTGAAAGCACCTGTTGCGGTTAAACCTCCTGGGTTGGATGTAACCGTGTATCCCGTAATGACAGAGCCGCCATTGCTGCCAGGGGCTGTAAAAGAAACCACCGCTTGTGCATTGCCTGGGGATGCTGACACTGCTGTTGGGGCATTGGGAACGGTATTGAAAAATGAATTTGGCGTGCCAATGCCGTAAAGCCTTGTTGATGTAGGCAAGGATATAGAAGAGGAGGTAGAAACAGTAAACGGGTTACTGCCGCTCACCGTACCCAAGGGCGACTCGGTATAGCTGCTGGAATAAGTACCCAAAATGGCACCCGTGCTTAAATAACTACTCCCTTGGTTCGAGGTATTGTATTGATAGGCAATAGTTGCACCACTTGCTGCGCTAGACAAAATAGACCATTGGGCATTTACAACATTATTGGGCAAGAGGGGCGCATTGGTAAATAATGCGGCCACGCCAACTGTAATATCAGGGGCATTTGTTGTGCCAGTAAAAACCAAGGGGTTGTAACTTGACGTGGACATGCCGATGGGGAAAAGGGTGGGGCTAGTATTTTTTGCTGGGCTGCTACTATTTACGCTTTGCATTTTTACGCTGCCGCTACCATTGGCAACTATATAGCTACTGCCATTGTTCAAACTGATACTGTTTGTATCGCCGCTGTTTAAAGCAGAACCAGACAGAGTAAGGTTATTATTGCCCAAAAGCAAAAATCCCGAGGTAAGCGTAAGTGTGCCATTGATGGTTAGCGAATTAGCCAAGGACACAGTGTTCCCTGTGCCTGCCGCAACCTCCAAGTTGCCCACCGTTCCTATGGATATAGTGGGTGATGTGCCTGCCATGCTAATCTTGCCAGTGCCGCTCTGCGTACCGCTGCCCGAGATATTGCCAGACACGGTTAGCGTGTTGCCATTGTCATTCAAATTGTTGCCGCTTGCAATTGCAAGGTTGCCAGTTATGCTCGCATTTGCGTTGGCTGTTACATTTGCATTGATAGCAACGTTACCAGCGGAAACTGACTGGCTACTATTCCGGAAATTTACATTAGCACCAGAGGCCACAGCGGTAGCCATGTTTGCATACACTGTTGTGCCTGAAACGGAGGTAACATTGCCATAGCTTGTTTGCCCAGCCCCAACATAAATTAATTGCCCCGACGCAATTGAGTTTGCATTTGAAACTGTGAAAGAGGTGCTGCCCGTTCCTGATGAAGACGTTGTGGCCGTTCCACAAACCAGTGTGCTGAATGGCGCAGCGGTTGCGCCACCGAAGGTATAATTTACGCCTGCGCTAAAACTATTTGACGTGGTGGATACGTTGCTATAATTCATGGATGCATCCAGGCCATTGGCATTGCTGCTAACCACGTTTGCGCCACTTGCAAAGCCAACATAATATCCGCTATATGGTTGTATAGTCCCCGTAGCCCCAAAGTTTAAGGTTGCACCACTTGGAATAGTGGAAGTTCTTTTGATAGTAGCATTAAATGCATTCAGACTTAAGGTAGTGCCAGATGACATATTTAGCGTGGCGCTGGATGGCGACCCGCCACTACCGGCACCAATTGCAATATTTCCATTCAAAACAACTGTGTTACTTGTGCCATTTATAGTTAGCCCACCACTATAACTCCCTGCTGGCAGGTATTGCGTGCCACTGCCGTCATATACTAAACTTGCCCCCACAGAACTTGTAGACGTAAAAGTGCCAGCAATGAATGGTGGATTGGTATTACTTTCTACTTGAAGAACTGAACCCGCTTGAACATTTACTTTGCCAGCAATTGAATTGCCAGAAGGAATATATAGCGTGACACTATTAGTGCTGTCGCCAACAGTTACAGCCGAATTGATGCCTGAAACAGTCCACACAGCACTCGGGCTACTCCAACTGTTTACGCTTGCTGTACCCATAATAATAAAGGTTTGTCCATCTGCAATAAAGTTGATAGGATTACCCCCGCTGCCATCTGAACTTACCCAGCTACCAGCCCCATCTACATTACCACTACTATAATTGAAAGCACCCGGTGTTAATAGTGAAGTTGTATTTCCAAGACCTGTGCCAATACCATTGGTAGCAGTAATGGTGAATGTATAAGCCGTGCCGTTGGCAAGACCTGTTACCGTAATAGGGCTTGAAGTGGTACTGCTTTGTGTTAAGGAAGCAGATGGTGATGAGGTGATGGTATATCCGGTAATAGGTGAACCATTTGCAGCAGGGGGCGTGAAACTAATAGTAGCCTGCCCTGTGCTTGAAACTGCATTGGTAATTGCGGGCGCACTTGGTACCGTGGCAGGCGTTACCGCAGCAGATGCAGCACTTGCCGCCCCTGTGCCAGCTGCGTTGGTGGCGGTAACCGTGAACGTATAAGCAGTCCCATTGGTTAAGCCTGTTACTGTGATTGGGCTGGAAGCACCTGTTGCGGTTAAACCTCCTGGGTTGGATGTAACCGTGTATCCCGTAATGGCTGAGCCGCCATTGCCGGAAGGGGCTGTAAAAAAAACCCGGGCTTGGGCATTGCCTGCAGTATCCGTAACGCTAGTGGGGGCATTTGGAGCGATATTGAAAAATGAGTTTGGCGTGCCAATGCCATAAAGCCTAGTTGACGTAGGCAAGGATATAGATGTTGGGGTAGATACAGCAAACGGGTTACTGCCGCTCACCGTACCCAAGGGCGACTCGGTATAGCTGCTGGAATAAGTACCCAAAATGGCACCCGTGCTTAAATAACTACTCCCTTGGTTCGAGGTATTGTATTGATAGGCAATAGTTGCACCACTTGCTGCGCTAGACAAAATAGACCATTGGGCATTTACAACATTATTGGGCAAGAGGGGCGCATTGGTAAATAATGCGGCCACGCCAACTGTAATATCAGGGGCATTGGTTGTGCCAGTAAAAACCAAGGGGTTGTAACTTGACGTGGATATGCCGATGGGGAAAAGGGTGGGGCTAGTATTTTTTGCTGGGCTGCTACTGTTGACACTTTGAATTTTTACGCTGCCGCTACCATTGGCAACTATATAGCTACTGCTACTGCTCCAACTGATACTGTTTGTAACGCCGCTGTTTAAAGCAGAACAAGACAGGGTAAGGTTATTATTCCCCAAAAGCAAAAATCCCGAGGTAAGCGTAAGTGTGCCATTGATGGTTTGCGAATTAGCCAAGGACACGGTGTTCCCTGTACCTACGGCAACCTCTAGGTTGCCCACTGTTCCTATGGATATAGTGGACGATGTGCCTGCCATGCTAATCTTGCCAGTGCCGCTATGCGTACCGCTGCCCGAGATATTGCCAGAAACGGTTAGCGTGTTGCCATTGTCATTCAAATTGTTGCCGCTTGCAATTGCAAGGTTGCCTGAGATACCCACATTTGCGTTAGTTGTTACACTTGCATTGATCGTAACATTGCCAGCGGAAACTGACTGGCTACTATTCCGGAAATTTACATTAGCTCCAGAGGCCACAGCGGTAGCCATGTTTGCATACACTGTTGTGCCTGAAACCGAGGTAACATTGCCATAGCTTGTTTGCCCAGCCCCAACATAAATTAATTGCCCCGCCGCAATTGAGCTCGCATTTGAAACCGTGAAAGAGGTGCTCCCCGTTCCTGATGAAGAAGTTGTGGCCGTTCCGCAAACCAGTGTGCTGAATGGCGCGGAAGTTGCACCGCCGAAGGTATAATTTACGCCTGCGCTAAAACTATTTGCCGTCGTGGATACATTGCTGTAATTCATTGATGCATCCAGGCCATTGGCGTTGCTGGTAACAACGTTTGCGCCAGTTGCAAAGCCAACATAATATCCGCTATATGGTTGTATAGTCCCCGTAGCCCCAAAGTTTAAGGTTGCACCATTTGGAATAGTGGAAGTTCTTTTAATAGTTGCATTAAAAGAATTAAGGTTTAAGGTAGTGCCAGACGACATATTGAGCGTGGCACTGGATGGAGACCCGCTACTACCGGCACCAATTGCAATATTGCCATTCAAAACAACTGTGTTACTTGTGCCATTTATAGTTAGCCCACCACTATAACTCCCTGCTGGCAGGTATTGCGTGCCGCTGCCGTCATACACAAGGCTACTGCCTTGCGAGATAGTGGCATAAAAAGTACCTGCTGTAAAGGGGGTACTAGCGTTGCTCTCTACTTTTAAGGTTGCTAAAGTTTGTACACTTACTGCTCCAGTAATAGCATTGCCAGCGGGGATACCAAGTATAGTAGCGGTTGCGCCACTACCAACCAATATATAAGAACCTGAACCTGACACAGTCCATGTTGCCGAACTGCTACTATAAGTATTTACGATTGTTGTTTTAGTAATATTAAACACTTGGTTAGCAGCTGTAAAACTTGTAGGATTACTACCAGTGCCATTTGAGTTTAATGTCCAACTGCCAACAGCATCTAGGTTACCCGACTGATAGTAGTAGTTCGTTTGTGCATTTACTATAATTGTAGTAAAAATTCCAAGCAACATAAGTAGGGCTAACTTTTTCATACGCTTTCACAGTTGGTGTTTTATTATTATTTTATAGCAATCGAAAACATTTTTAAAATAGTTAGGATGGTTATATATCTAGGATGAATTATGAAGAGCACTTCACTACGTAAAAAACAATCTTGAAAAAATTAGCAGATATAGCAACTAGCAACTAAAAAATTAAATACTGCTAATTAAAAGGAAATTATACATAAAATATTATGCGCATCATCTGCTCAAACAATCTAGCGATATTGGAAAATCAATAGGATAAAGGATAAGTCACAACCAATACATGAAAGATTAAGCCCTTTTAGAAAAAAGGGACTAATGTTTTTTATCATTCTACTCATTTTACATAAAACTAGGATACCACCTACCCACTTGTAGGTAGCATCCTAGTTGGTTTCTCCATCTATTATTTAGGGTTGAACTGATAAACTTGTTTGATAAACAAATTGCTTGCTCCCCTCTTGTTTTAAAATTACACTATAACTTCCCGCAGCCAACGTATTCGTAATATGGATGGCATGGGTTGCTGTTCCGCCTGCATGGCTTACCACTTCCTCATGTACTTTCTGACCTATGCTATTGTAGATGCTTACTGTGTATTTGCCTGCATTCACATTTTCCAGCTTCAAGTTCAACTTGCTATTAATAACAGGATTAGGATATAAGCTATACCTGATACTTGCTTCACCCTTGGTTACACTAGCTACATTGCTGTAAGCAATACTACCATCTGTGCTTGTGGCTTTGATGCGGTAGTAAGTCGTACCACTTACATTGTTGTCAACATAGCTATAACTGGCTGTTGCTATGTTATTCGCAGCTGCTGTGATGATGCTATTATATACTGTGCCATCGGTTGATTTCTCTACCGTGTAGCCTACTACCTTGTCCTCCCCTACTGTGCTCCAGCTTACTGTTGCTGCACTCTTGCTGTTATTCAATGTTGCAGTAGTCGTGATGCTGTTCACTGCCAATACTGTTGGCTTGAACACGATACTGAGCCTGTTTACGTATGTGGCTTCAACCGTGTTGTCTGCCGCAAAGCTGATGGTGTTCAAGCTGTTGTTTAATGCAGTATAGGTTTTTGTATAGGCATCATATACATACGGTGTAAGGCCATTGCTGCTGTAGCTTGAAGCATCCACTTGCAATTGGTAGTTGGCCTTGGCTACTTGTGCCAACTGGATGGTTATGTTGTTATCCTTGGTGGCTGGCTGCCTGCTGTCTATGCTCAAGCCACGGCTGTTGCCTTCGCTAAGCGACAGGTTGTCGTTGCTGTTCGCCAATTTAGGGGCATCCTCGTTGTCTATGCCATTGCTGTACGATTTATCGAACACTACATTGGCCTCGTCCATTTTATGGTAGCTGCCTGTGCCTGCTCCTACTTCCCTCAACAAGCTAATAGCAATTTTGCTGATGCTGCCAAACACTGCCGTGTGGGTTGAGCTTGGAGCCTTCGCACTTTCGGTAAAGGTTAGCGTTGGGTTTGTACCAGCACCTTTCAGGTTCTGGATAAAGAACGCCTGCCCTGCTTGTATATAAGGCTTTATTGCTGCATTGCAAGCAACATAAGCACCAGTTGTGCCAATGGTTGGATCCAGATAATAGTAGTAGCTGGAAAGGTTGCCTTTTGTTAATAAGCTCCAGTCCACAGGGCAAACATAAGGGTTAGCAACTAGGCTATAGCTGGTATCTGTAAGATTGTTCAGGCCATAAGTGCTGTTGGCATAGGTGCTGCCCGTAACTGCGTTGGTTACGCCTGTTGGGTCATAGGTAACATTGCCCGTAACCAGCGTACCGCTTGCTTCCAGCCTAGTGGCGTTGTACATCAGCAAGCCCAGTGGGGTGTTGGGTATGCCAGTACCGTAAAGGTTGAAGCTCCTGTCACCCCTTATCAATAGCCTGTAGCCCGTGAAAGGCGTCACTAACACATTGGTGTTTGCAACAGTTGCCCAATTGCCATTTATGTAGGTATAGGCCGTTTTCACACCATTGGCACTCACGTCAAAGTGGTTCGCATCTATGCTATTGGGGGTGCTGGTTGTACCTGCAACACCTGTGCCACCCGTGATGAACATGCCATAACCACTCTTGCTGTAGCTACCGCTTTCTTGGTAGGTGTTGTACAAGGTGTTGGATGTGTTGTAAACGCCAGGGGCTATGTCTCGATAGGAACGATAACCGCTAGGTATGTACCGTTCCACGGTTACCGTGCCGCTGATGCTGCCACTGTTGCCGCCTGTGCCTACAGGAGCCAATGTACCACTGCTGGCAATACTGTTCGATTTGAACACCACATTGCCGCCTGTGGTCAATACGCCTTTCTGCAAGGTCAAAACCCCCGTGATGTTCAGCGTGTTGCCGCTGGTGATGGAAAGCCCGTTGCTGTTGTTCAGCGTGAAATTGGCTACTGTGCCAGTACCAGTATATGCTTGTACAGATGTGCTGCCAAGCACTAAAGTACCTGTGCCACTGATGGTGCCGTTGTTCGTGAAGTTCAAAGTTGGCGATAAGGTAACGCCACTGTTGATGGACAAGCTTGCACCGCTGTTGACCGTTAGGTTTTTTACGCCCTGGCTGGCTGCCAGTATCGGCGATTTGGTTGCAGAGGCTATCACCACATCTACATTCGATGTAGGCACGCCGTTCGTCCAGTTGGAGGCAGTAGCCCAAGCTGTGCTTACAGTACCTGTCCAGGTGGTGGCAGTTACTACCACGTTGCCTGTGTTGCCTATCACGTAGTAATTGCTGCCACTAGTAGGGATGCTGAACCCATTTGCTGAAACAGTGTAAGCATTGCCACCTAAAGATGCAGGGATGCCTGTGCCAGCACATTGCGTTGCAACATAGTTTGTTTTATAATCCCCCACTTCGCAGCTACTATTAAGTAAGAAACCAGAAGGTAAATCGGCACTGTTAAACTGATAAGTGATGTTTGCATTTACTGCGGCTGACCCTAAAACAGACCATTGTAAATTTGCAACTTGTGTTGCATCGCCTGGCATATTGGCTAAAGTAGCATTGATACTTACAGATAAGTTAGATGCAGTGCCAGATTGATTGGCAACAGTGATAGGCGCATAACTAGTAGCAGTCCCTACAGGATATATAGTTGTGCCATTTGCAGCTAACCCAAGCGTAAGCTTGCCTGTACCACTTGCATCGATATAAGAGGTGGCACTGGCACCACTTATACTACCAATTGTTAAATTATTACTTCCTAAAGTCAGTTTCCCTGCATTAAACGTAAGTGTACCTGCAGAACTTACAGATGCATTGGCGGTAACACTTGCACCCAATGTTATGCTGCCAGGTGTAACAGTAGCAGAAGGGTTCCTGAAATTGATGTATGCATTATTAGCCAAGGCAGCTGCCAAGGCACTAGTGGTAATGGTAGTACCACTTACAGAAACCACCGTGCCAATTGCAGTTGTTCCATTGGCTGCATAGATAGATTGCCCTGCGGCAATATTAGTAGCAGTGGCCACTACTATTGAGGTAGCACCAATACTTGTTGCCCCCGATACTTGGGTAGCATTTACCAATGTGCTGAATGGCTTGGAAGTGGCAGTATTAAAGGTGTAGTTTACACCACTTGCAAAACTGTTTAAAGTGCCTGTGATATTGGAATAATTTAAAGACGCATCCAAACCATTTGCATTACTGGTGATTACATTTGAGCCGCTTGCGAAAATTAAAGGGTAACCATTATATGGCTGAATAGTGCCAGTAGCCCCAAAGTTTATCGTTGCCCCGCTGGGTATGGTTGCGCTTTTTTGGCTAACTGCATTAAACCCATTCAGGTCTAAAACGGTACCGCTAGCCATGTTTAAATATGCAGATGCTGGCGAATTGGTGCCAGCACCAAACCATACAGCACCTTTTAGTACCACCGTATCGTTTGCGCCACTGATGGTTAAACCGCCTGAATAAGTACCAATAGGCAAATATTGCTTGCCAGTGCCATCGTATATCACTGTAGCTTTTGATGAGCTATTTGCCGAGAATGTGCCTGCCGTAAACGGTGCGAGGGCATTGCTTTCTACTTTCAGGGTTGCAGCCGTTTGCACGTCTACTGTTCCAGCTATTGAATTTCCAGCAGGTATTTGCAAAATGGTTGCAGATGAACCAGTCCCTACAACAACCTTGGATCCTGTGCCCGTAACTGTCCAAGTAGCATTGCTTGTCCAGCTATTTACAGTAACCGCACCTGTTATATTAAATATTTGCCCTGCGGCAGTAAAATTTGATGGGTTTACATTCGCCGCATCTAACCAGCTTGCCAACACGTCCACATTGCCAGAACTGTATGTGAAAATACCTGGCGTAACTGCATTTGAAGAACCACTTGCTGGGCTGGTGCCAGAACCATTGGTGGCACTAACCTTGAATGTATAAGCTATGCCATTTGTAAGGCCATTAACAGTAATTGAGCCACTGCCTGCTTGACTTATAGTACCTGTTATATTTCCAGGCGAGGAGGTGGCTGTATAACTTGTAATGGTAGAACCATTATTGTTAGCAGGGGCTGTAAAAGAAACAATGGCAGAACCTGTACCGTTCACTACGGCAGTACCAATAGTTGGCGCATCGGGGGCAGCAGCAGAAACAAATGAATTTGGATTGCCAATACCATAATAAAATGCCGAGCCAGTACCTAGTGCAGCAGCAGCAGACTGGGTTACAGTATATGGATTTGAACCACTAATAGCACCTAAAGCAGATTCTGCGTATGCACCGTTATAAGTGCCTAGTATGGGTGAAGACAATGTGCCTGTAACATTACTGCCATTGTATTGGAAACTAAGGGTTGAATTACTTGCGGCACTAGACAAAACAGACCATTGCAAATTAACAATGTTGCTAGTGCTTGCTGGTGCATTGGTAAATGTATTTTTTACGCCAACTGATATATTGGGCGAGCCAGTTGTGCCAGTGAATGTAATAGGGTTGTAGCTTGATGCCGTGCTGCCAACAGGGAAAGTAGTTGCAGCAGCAGGAACGCTTTTGACGGTTAAAGCCCCTGTGCTGTTGGCAACCACGAAACCAGAACTATTTGTGATAGTGTTGGTGGTGGCATTGAAACTGCCCAGTGTAAAGTTGTAATTAGACAATGCTATACTTGTAGCTGTAAGGTTGGCATTTGCCGTGATGGCAGCACCCAAGCTAACCGTGCCAGTTATAACGCTAGCTACTGTGGCAGAAGATGCATTGTTCCTAAAGTTAACATAGGCACTATTAGCCAAGGCCACCGTCAAGGCACTTGTGGTAATGGTTGTGCCACTTACAGAAACAACCGTTCCAATGGCAGTTGTTCCATTCCCTGCATAAATTGACTGCCCCGCCGCAATATTAGTGGCAACATTAACTACTATCGAAGTAGCACCACTACTAGTAGCCCCTACCGTTTGCGTGGCATTTGCCAACGTGCTGAAAGGGGTGGTGGTTGTTGCATTAAAAGTATAATTTACGCCAGAGGCAAACCAGCTAGCAATGGCAGCAGTGGATGAGCTATAATCTAAAGAAGCATCCAATCCGCTCGTGTTGCTTGTGATAACGTTGCAACCTGAAGCAAATGTAATTCCATATCCAGTTAGTTTTATAGATCCTGTACCAAAATTGATGGTAGCACCACTTGGCAGGGTTGAAGTCCTTGAAATAGTTACACTATTCCCATTGAGGTTCAGGGTATTGCCTGTTAATATATTCAAAGAGGCCGACGATGGTGATCCGCTTACACCAGCCCCAACGGTAATATTGCCATTTAGTATAACTGTATTGTTCGTTCCACTTACTTTAACCCCGCCAGTATAAGTGGCTGCTGGTAAATATTGCGTACTGGCACCATCATATATGCAAGCGGCACCGGCAGTACTTGTAGAAGTAAAAGTACCAGCAGTAAATGGCGGATTGGTATTACTTTCCACTTGAAGAGTAGAACCTGCTTGCACATTTACCTTTCCGGCTATGGAATTGCCAGCAGGTATATACAAAGTAGCCGCATTTATGCCATCACCAACGGTTACTGCCGAGCTTGTGCCAGATATTGTCCATACAGCATTGGGCCCACTCCAACTGTTTACGCTAGTAGCACCTGTTATGGTAAATGATTGGCTGTTTGCAGTAAAGTTAGCAGGTATGCCACCACTGCCATCTGTGCTTACCCAGCTATTTACATCATCTACATTGCCACTATTGTACTTGAAAGAACCAGGCGTTAAAGCAGAAGTGGTGCTTCCTGCACCAGTCCCATTGCTATTGGTGGCAGTGATGGTGAATGTATAGGAAATACCGTTGGTAAGGCCTGTTACCGTGATAGGGCTAGTAGTAGTACTACTTTGCGTTAAACTAACCGATGGTGAAGATGTGATGGTGTACCCGGTAATTGCAGAACCATTCGCCGCAGGGGCAGTAAAACTTATAGTTGCTTGGCCTGTGCCTGAAACAGCATTGGTAATGGTTGGCGCACCAGGGGCAGAACCAGAAATGAAAGAATATGGGTTGCCAATACCGTACAAATAAGCAGTGCCAGTGCCTAAAGCAGCAGCGGCTGATTGGGTTATTGTATATGGATTTGCCCCTGCAATAGAACCTAAAGCAGATTCAGAGTAGGAAGCATTGTATGTCCCTAAAACAGGGGAAGCCAATGTTCCTGTTATATCGCTTGAATTATACTGGAAAGTAATTGTTGAATTGCTCGTAGTAGTAGACAATATAGACCATTGCATGTTTACAATATTACTCGTGCTAATGGGTGTATGGGTAAATGTATTTTGCAGCCCAACAGTTATATTGGGTGTATTAGTGGTTCCTGTAAGGGTAATTGGGTTATAATTTGTAGATGTAAGGCCAATAGGGAATGTGGTGGCACCTGTTGGTACACTATTGATGGTTACCAACCCTACCCCATAAATATAATTGCTGCTGCTGCCGCCACTTATACTGCCTGCTGTAATGTTATTGCCATTGCTATTTAATTTACCAGAAAGGGTTAAAGCACCTGTTAATGTAAGCGGGGTGTTCAAGGTGTTGGCTGTACCTATAGTAACACTACCAACCGACAAAGCTGACGATGTAGTGTAAAAAGCAACTATCGAACCGGACGATATAGTTGTACTTAAAGTAGCTGTAACCGTAGAACTAGAAATGCTTGTTATAGTACCCACAACCAATCCATTATAAACGATGGATTGCCCAGCTGCAATACTTGTTGGGGAAGTAACTGTAAAATTTGTACTAGAACCTTGGGTGTAATTACTCGTAGTAGTTGTGCTAGCGGCAAAAGTGGCAGCTATTGGGTGACGGAAATTAAAATAAGTATTATTGGGTATGGCTACTGCCAATGCAGCAGTAATGGTATTGGAAGCAATGGAAGTAACAGTACCATAAAAAGTGCCTGCATTGTCATAAATACATTGCCCAGCAACAATGCCTGTTGCAGAAGTTACAGTGAATGTTTGAGCACCCGTATTTGACTGCGCCGAAGTTGAAGTTGTACCAACGGCAGGCGGGTTTCGCAAATTTATATTTTTGCCTGAAGCTATTGCTGCAAGACTTGCTGATGATGTAAGTGTAGTAGTACTTGGATTTACTGCTGTTATTGTCCCTACAGAACCATTTCCGTTCCAAATAGTTTGACCTATCAAAGCATTGTTGATAGAATTAACTTGGAGAGTAAAACCACTACCAGCTGCAGCAGAACCTGTGTTAGCTACTATCGAACACAATAATTTACTATTGGTGTTCGAAGCGGTAAACTGATAGTTAATGCCCGATGCTGCAAACCAGCCGATTGTACTTACATTAGTGGAGGGTAAACTTACGTTACCATCAATTCCTGTTGTGCTACTAGAAATTATGGTGGAGCCAGATGCAAAACTTGGGTTATAACCAGTATACGGGCTAAAGGTAAAAGTATTACCCAAATCAATAGTACCACCTGACGCTACTACCGAAGTACCTTTTTTGACTGTAAGGTTATTGTTGTTTGTAATCAATTTTGCACCAGAAGCCACAGTAATACCAGCACCTGTTGGAGAACTTCCTCCATTGCCAGCCGTTACTGCACCAAGCATAGTAACTACTGTATTGGCACCTGTAATAGAAACGAAGCCATTGTAAGTACCCGATGGCAGGTATTGTTGAGCGCCACCATCAAAAGTCAAAGTACTCATAGTAGAACTTGTAGCATTAAAAGTAGCTGGTATAAAAGGGGGGTTAACTCCACTTTCCACTTTCAATGTTGATAATGTGGCTACACTTACTGTACCAACTGCTATTGAGCTTCCTGTTGGTATATCAAGCGTGGCAATGCTTGTGCCATCCCCAACTACAATTGTTGAACCTGTACCAAGGGTCAATGTAGTACTTGCAGTCATCGTTGCATTTTTAACCCCTTGAATATTAAAGGTTTGACCTGCTGTGGCAAAACTTGCAGGTGTAGAACCAGAACCATTTGCAGCACTGTTCCAACTACCCAAGACATCAATATTACCAGATTGATAATAGAAAGTCTGCCCATTGACAAAAAGAGTAGATAGCAGCACAAACAAACTTGAGAGTATGCATTTTTTCATATATCACGCGTTTTACAATCGTTTAAAAAGTAGGCTTGGTTGTTTTTATTGTATAATTAAGACATAAATTTTCAATTTAGAAAAACAATGGCATTCTGTTTTTCCTTTTTTGTGGGCATTCACAACATGCAACAATCGTTATCGTACCCAAGCTTAAATGGGCATCTTATATGAAAACGATTGCATTAAGCACTAAGAGTACATAAGCTAAAAATATTTTTTAATTTGATGGTAATATTTTAAGATTTGTAAGATTATCAAAATAACTCCCCCTAATCTCGTTCATTTCAAAAAAGCCATTTAACCGCAGGGATGCAAAGATTTTACGCAAAGAGTTATCTCCTTTAAGGTAAAACGTTTCACTTAGAGAAGGTAATGAACGGTGCAGTTCCACTAATTAAATGATAAAACCGTATTAGTAATGGTTTCAAAATAATTTTCCCCAATGTAATCGATGTCTTATTCATGGCTAAAGCCTTATGCCCCCTTTGTGTTTGCAGTTCAGCAAACATCCTATATGGGGGAAATTTCGGATACTCATGGGGGAATATTTCCCCCATATAGGATTTTTATTTTGGTCTATATACTTATCCGTGCCAATTTTGCATTAAAGGGAGAACTAGGGGCATCTTGGCATTGCCTCCCGCATCGGATGTTAGTTGTCTTAAGAAAATGATAATTCACTATCAAAATCTTATCAGTTTCTTATCAATAAACTATCATTTTCCTATCATAAAACTATCATTCTGTTATCAATTAAGTATCATAAAATTCACTTTTATTATCATAAAAAATAAGGAGGAAAAACAAATAAATAGCTGTATAACAATGAGTTACAAACAAAAAGAGAGACTCGAAAAAAAAATTCCGGAAAAAATCCATTACAAATCTTTGCTTTCCCCTCTTTCCTTTTCCCTCTCTTTTTGAAGAGGGCTGGGGTGAGGTTGAAGGGTTTGTAGGGATGTAAAAAACAAGCAATAACCGCTAGTTGGCCTTGAAACTATATACTGTTTCCCAACTGGTTGCCTCACCTACAGACACTAAAACGGCTATCATGTGTTCGGGGCAAAAGGCATTCCGCCATATATACAAATACGGGGCTATCACAGGCTTATCGCCTTTTACATGAACTGCGGTTTTGGTTTTTGTATTCGCTAATTCAAATTCATTTACCCCGTTTGTATTATAAGCACCTTCTACTGGCGCAGCGCCAACCAGCTCATCAGCCAACTGAAAAGTAGTAGCACCAAAATGGGCTTTGGCACTAAATGTATTCTTAGGGTTTATAGGGCTGGGGTAAGTTAACACATAATTATCGCTGGAAGGATTATCGTCGAACCTAAAGAAATTGTGCGAATAGGTAGTTGTTTCAATTGGTTTTATGCCCGTGTTTTTTAGGCTGTGGAACACTTTTATAACGGTGCTATTTGGCAAAAGCGTAATCTTTTTTGTATAAATATACCCATAACCATCATCGGTAGATAGGGTATGCGTAAACAGCACCCAATCTTTGCCGTAAGTTGTTTCCCACTTGCCATGATTGATTATCGTATATCTTTTGGCGAAATAATAAGCCGTGTCCTTGTCTTTCAATAAGGTGCCTACCCCCACTTTTACAAAGGGTTCCCCTGCTTTTGCTTCTTGGTAATTCAGTGGTTTCCTAAATTCTTCCGAAATGCCCGTACCTGTGCCAGTGTTGTAAGGGTCGTGGATGCCAAACGTATCTGTTTTACCAATATACCCCTTCCATTCCTGAAAAAACGTGTGCTTTTTATAGGTAACCTGTGCCATAAAGCCCGACCAATCGAAACGTACTGCACGGTAATAACCGTTGGCAGTATCGGGAAGCAGGATTGTGGCTTTCAGTTTTCCATTACCAATGTTTATATATGGGAAACCATCTTGATATTTAACTTTTTGGGCAAATGCTGTATTTAGAATTAATCCTAGCAGGAAAACTACAACAACCGTATTTGCTTTTTTATTTCTAGCGGAAATATATGTTTTGATGAAATTCATTATGATATAATTGCTTAATTAATTGCTTCTATTGCAAAACTGTGCTCAATAGGCTGCGCAGCTTTATACGCGTCTTCACGGTAATTATCAAAGTCCTGCCACAATTTGGCTTGGTTAGGTTTCACAACAAGATATTTTTCGAGTTGCGGTTTGTAATAAGTGTTGGTTGCAAATTTCGTCTTCATCAATACATCAAAATATTCTTTTAGCGCTGCTATATCTTTATTGCCTTTATAATCATTTACCACTTTAAACTCAACAAATTCAATGGTTCGCAAATCAGCAACTGCCTTCCACATCTTGTCCAAAGCCTCCCTCACTTTTTGTGCTTGCAGGTATTGGGGCGTGGTGGTATAAAGCGATAGGTTAATGCCACTTGCCAGTTCATCTGCCGAAAAAACACCAATCAAGGCATTGTCTATAAGCAACTGGTTGCGTTTTGCTGCATTTTTTATCACCAATTTCTCTACTGCCAAATCATTGATAAATGGCACCAACTCCAGCCCTTGCTTTTGCCGCTCAGAAGCAGGGAATGGCAAGGCATTTTCTTTAATCTTTAAATTCACCCCATTCTTTTCAATTATATACTTAGTAATGGTGCAGTTCTTGCTTTCCATATTGCTCGTCTTTGCATCCTTATCAATAACAATTTCTGAAACATACTGGGGGGCATTTGTAGTTTTTAAGAATTGGTAGGCCATGATTAAATGCCCTGCTGGGCCAGGATGCACCCTGTCTGGCCCAATAATAGTAGCGGTATCATTTTTCTTTTGCAACTCGTTGTTGATATTGTTCAGTATAGACCAATAGTCAACCACTGGAAGGTTGTATTTATCAGCCAAAGATTGGATGTAATCTGCACAACTTTTCAAGGCATCGTTTACGCCAAAGTTATTTTCCCGTTTTATGGCAGCAGTCTGGTCGTAGATGGTAGGCTTTTGCAAAATAACCTTTATCCCTTTTTTCAAAAAGATATTTACAATGCTATCCAGCCTAATTTTATAGATAGCAATAGCCTCCTCCCGCTTGGCAAGCGTATCTGCATTGGTAGTAGGATAGATGGTATATAACCCACGATTCACATCATTCATTCCCAACTTGATAACTGCATAGGTGGGTTTGTGGATCAATATATCGTCATCCATTCTTTTCAGCACGCCGCTGCACACATCCCCCGAAATGCCGCAATTGAAAAAAGTAACAGGCTGGTCGGGGAATCTGGTTACATAATAAGTCAGGATATTATGGTAAAAATCACCATTGTTGGTGATGCTATTTCCTACAAAACAAACCCTGTCACCAGCTTTAAAAATAGGTGACTGTGCCAGTGTTGTAACAATTGAAAAGGCTACCAGTATACCTGCCAAAAATGCTTTCATTGCTTTATTCATTGTTTTATTACTACTATGGTGAGTGGTGGTTTTTTTATACTCGCTACTTTGCCTTTATTATATATGTTTTCCCTTTCTCTGTTTCAAAATCAGTCAATACATATTTGTTTTCGCCTATCACTTCTTTTTGATTGCTATCCACTTTTTCATAAAAAGGGTTTGGGTTGGCCATATTGGCATCCACTATCTTGTACTTAGCCCCTTGCACTTCAATAGGAAGGGTGGTGCGGAGCCTGCAATTACCGCCCAAATTAGAAATAATCTTGGCTTCAGTCAACTGCCCATCTTTCCATTTTATAGAAACTTCAAACCCACCCGAAGCCTTCAAACCACTTATTGAACCCTCTTTCCATTCAGAGGGCAAGGCGGGAAGCAAATGAATGTCAGTTAAATGGCTTTGCAACAACATCTCCGTGATGCCAGAAAGGGCACCGAAATTGCCATCGATCTGAAAAGGGGGGTGCGCACAGAAAAGGTTGGCATAAGTGCCGCCACCCGCATCGTATTTTGTATCTGCTTGTTCTGTAAAATGCAGCAATTCCTGCAGAAGCTTGTGTGCCCTGTTGCCGTCGTAGAGCCTCGCCCAAAAATTTATTTTCCAGGCCTTGCTCCAGCCTGTTCCTTCATCGCCTCGGGTATTGAGGGTTACTGAGGCAGCTTTTGCAAAACTGGGGGTGTAAAGCGGTGACAACTGCCTTCCTGGGTGCAAGCCAACCAAATGCGATGTATGCCTGTGGTGGGGGTCTACGTCTTCCCAATCCTTGAACCATTCTTGCAGGTTGCCCTTCTTACCCACTTGCATAGGGTATAACTTACTGCGTTTTAAAATTAAGCTGTCTTTGAAATCAGCATTTATGCCCAATATATCCAATGCTTGGATGGTATTGGTAAACAAGTCATATATAAGCGACATATCCATGGTTGTAGCAATGGATACTTGTGCTTTTTGATGCTGATCGGTATAAAAATCGTTCTCGGCAGATGTGGCAGGGGCTGTAACCAAGTAGCCAGTATTGGGGTCGGTAACCAGCCAACTGTTACAAAAATCAACCGCCCCTTTCATTAATGGATAAGCCGTATTTTGTAAATATTGCTTATCGCCTGTAAAGCGGTAATGGTTCCAAACATGCTGGCACAGCCAAGCCCCCGACAAAGGGAAGTTAGCCCATTTAGGGTCGCCCAATCCATAGCTGCCAACAGGGTTTGAGCTTGCCCAAATATCTATGTTATGGTGCGAGCACCACCCGTTTGCCCCGTAGTAATTGGCAGCCGTTTTTTGCCCAGTAATGGCAACGTCCTTTATCAAATTGATTAAAGGCAAGTGCATTTCTGAAAGGTTGGCTGCCTCGGCAGCCCAATAATTCATTTCCACATTGATGTTAGCCGTGAAGTTGCTGCTCCAAGGTGGGCGCAATATGGGGTTCCAAATCCCCTGTAAATTGGCAGGTGGGCTACCCGGGCGTGAGCAGGAAATGAGCAGGTAACGCCCAAATTTGTAATACAAAGCCTCTAAAGCTGCATCTGGTTCTCCTTTTGCATATAATTTCAAACGTTCATCGGTAGGCAGTTTATCCTTTGATTCATTGCCTAACGACAATCTTACCCGGTTAAAATAATATTGAAAGTCTTTCAGATGACTATCCTTTAGGTTTTGGTAGGATTGATTGTAAGCCTTTACCAAATAACCATTGCACAAAGCCTTTTCATCCTTGCCTTCCTTGTCGGGGCATTTATCAAACCCGTTGAAACTTGTTGCAGCAGAAATAAAAACCACCACTTCTGAAGCGTTATTTATTTTTAGTCCAGCATTAGTTGCCTTAACCTGTCCATCTGTATTATGTGCCTTTACCCTGCAATCGAAACGCATCCCCCTGCAATTATCGTTGTCATAACGGATGGTATCTTCTTTTGGGTCGGTGATAGAGGGGTCGTCATAGCTAGGCATAGCATGAGATGGCGCCCTTCCGTGTAGCTCAATCTCATTTGGTGCAAGACTTTTAACCCCTTCGTTTTTCAACAGCGATTGAAGGGATATTGTACCATTGATTGCACCAACCTTGTCTGCCTTTATTCTCAAAACTATTACTTGGGCAGGCGCAGAAACAAAGACTTCCTGCGAATACTTTATACCCTTGATGGTAAAATTAGTAGTGGCAATGGCATTATCTAAACTCAAACTTCTGTGATAATCAGTAGGTTTTTCCTTGAATCCATAATCTATAACCAAGTCGCCCAAAGGGGCATAAGACTCTGTGTAAGGTCCCTGCATTTGGTGCATTAGCCTAGTGGCCTCCACAAAATCGTTGGCAAACAATGCTTTTCTTACAAGTGGCAAAACCGCTTTCGCTTTTGGGTTAGGGTTTTCTTTGGCAGGCCCGCCCGACCATAAAGTCATCTCATTGAGATGGATAATCTCTTTATCGGTTTTTCCAAATACCATCGCACCCAAACGGCCATTGCCAATTGGCAAAGCCTCTGTCCAAACGTTGGCAGGCTGCTTGTACCACAGTTTATTTTGTTGCCCAAAAGAACTTGTAAACGATGTCAATGCAACCATCGTGCTTAATAATACTTTCTTTTTCATGGCTAACCTTTTTTATTGTATTGCTGATACCGCTGCAATGCTTCCAAGAAATAATAATCGGCATAGCAGATAGGCACATCAATATCATACCCACCGGGGAAATTGCCTACGCTATGTTTTAATAAGAACCCATTTTTGCTTTCGTTATTCCGATACGCTGGAGAAGAAAGTGCTTGAAGAATGGCAACTGCATCTTTGTAATACTGCTGATGTTTAGTAAACCCATACAACTCAAAAAGTGCCGAGCAAACAATGGCAGCCGAAGAAACATCCCGCTGGAAAAGGCTCCGTTTTAAAGTGTCGTACTGTATGGGTGGGTTATACCCCAGCTGGCCAATATTAAAATCCCAATAGGGTATCTTGTCTGTTGGCAGGTTTTTATTATCTAGGAAATAATCTGCCATTTTGCAGGCAGCATTCAAATAGCGTTCCTGCCTTGTTTCCCGGTACATCATCGTGAAACCATAAATACCCCATGCCTGCCCCCTTGCCCAAGTAGAATTGTTGGCATATCCCTGATGGGTAACTTTAAATAGTGGCTTGCCAGTGATGCTGTCATAATTTACCACATGAAAAGAACTGTAATCGCCCCGTATATTGTTTTCGAGCGTCTTATCTGCATGGCTAATGGCTATTTCCCTGTATTTAGGATTGTGGGTAACATTTGAGGCAAAACAAAGCAGCTCCAAATTCATCATATTATCCATGATAACGGGATATTGGTAATAAACCTTTTCCCCTATCGTGTAGGCATCATCCCATGATTTTATACAACCCACTTTTGGATTGAACCTTGTACACAATGAGTTGGCAGATTGTATCAATATGTCTTTATAGGCCTCTTTTTTAGTAATGCGATAGGCATTGCCATAGCTGCAATACATCATAAACCCAATATCATGATTTGAGGTTAAATTTTTAACTGGCTCTAGTTTGTTAGTCCACTCTATTGCATGGTTAAGTAAGAATGTATCCTTATTATTCAACTGATAAGCCAACCAAAGGCTACCTGGAAAGAAACCACT
Source organism: Parasediminibacterium schistidii (assembly GCF_046546515.1). Classification (NCBI taxonomy): domain Bacteria; kingdom Pseudomonadati; phylum Bacteroidota; class Chitinophagia; order Chitinophagales; family Chitinophagaceae; genus Parasediminibacterium; species Parasediminibacterium schistidii. The sequence goes on from NZ_JBKHKJ010000002.1 coordinate 118,239, forward strand.
TGTCCATCCGTAAATATCTACCAATTTCAATTTGCCATCAGGATAAATGGCATGAGGAAAACTGTCTATGCTGCCATCAAGTTGTTGCAGCATGGCCCTCATTTGCTTATCTGCAAATTTTGCATTGTCCTGTACCAGATCATTCTTCCGGCTAGGTATCCAAGAAAATAACAACAACGAAATAAGTATCCATTTATTCATAAAAACCATAATGTAATTTAGGACACGCTATGGATGGATAAAAAGCGATGCTTTGAAATGCCCCTATCAATAAATGGTAAGGGTCAATTGTTTTACAACAGAATTTTGCCCGTAAACATTTGCATTGATACCCACAAAAGCGATATTATAAGTGCCTGGTTTAGAGAATACATAGGGAAATGTAGATACTTTGCTATCTATCCCCTTGATTGTTACCCCATTATCCGGAATAACTGAATTACACTGCAAAGGAGCCGTTACCACCCACTGTTCATTAGCAACCGTGCTAGACAAGATAACTAAACTGGATGAGCCAATATTCCATTTTTGATCTAAGGGATCCGAGGTAATGCTCACGGCTGTCCAAGAAGCACTTAATATATCGGCAATATTGTAGGATGTGCTATCTGGCAATGTATTGGTTACCTTAAAGCTAGCTACATTCCACCTGCTTTGCACAATTGTTGGGCCAACCAATCCTATATACCTAAACGCAAGAAAAAGGGGTTGGCTAGGGTTCACAAAATCGTTAAGGCTAACATTGCCAGAAAAAGTATTGGTAGAAGTAGTGCCAAATATGGCACGGTAAGAAATGTCTGTCCATGTGGCATTGGACAAATTAGTGGAATCGTAAATGCCATTAAAATCATTAGATACTAAAAAAGATAATGCCTTGGTAGAATTGCCATAAAGACGGGAAGTATAAAAGTTGGCGGAGATATTACCCGAAGCCGAATCCCTATTTCTGTTTGTATATTTACTGCCCGGTTCGCCAGAAAAAAAGGAGATAATGCCCGGGTTGCCCGAAAAATGAAAATAAACTGTATCACCAGCCTGATAAGCAGCAGAATCTGTTGATACATCAAAATCTACTGCTTTTACATCAATTTTTTTATTGCATGCAACACAAAACAGAAGCAAGACGATTGAAAAATATAAAAATTTCATGATTATTTTATTTTAAAACCCTGGATTTTGCACCAAAAGCTTGTTAAGAGAAATTTCGTATTGTGGGATGGGGTAAAGCAGGTATCGTTGTGCAAAATTATTCCCGGCAATAGCGCCCCAATTATTAGAACCTCCGTTTACAGAAAAATCATTTGCTACTGCTTTCATGGTGGTGTACAAAATTCCCCAGCGGATTAAATCGGCTTTCCTCAACCCCTCAAAACAAAGTTCTCGAGCACGTTCATTTTGTATTATTTGCCTAAAAGCATCTTTATCGGTAATTGTTTTAGAACCAGTAAAAGCATAGGCTTTGGCACGGCTCCTTACCGTGTTTAGGTATTGATGTGCAAGCACCGTTGGCCCATTTAGCTCATTCTCGGCCTCGGCCAGCATTAATAAAACATCAGCATAACGCAGCAATGGAAAATTGGTGGCATTAACATTTTTAGTCTTTGGGACAATTAATTCATACTCCCTGCGCCATTTACCCACACACCTGCTATAAATAGCTTTTGGAGTAAAATAAAGCTTGTTGGTTCCAGAATAAACAAAGTTGGCAATGTTCCAATCCCTTCGCACATCATTGGTGTCATCATACATTTTATACATCAAGCCTGTAGCATAAATCTGTCCATAAGAATAGCCAATATTTTGGTTACTACATATTATGCCGACAGTAACGCCTAAACTACCGCCTGAATTGTTTACATTGGCAGTAGCAGGGTTATAATACATCTCCGCTTCCCAAAGAGATTCTTTGGTGTCGTATATTTTTTGGATTTGATTGATAAAAACCTGGCTATAGCTTACATTGAGGCCATGATACCCAGATTGCACCACTTTGCTTGCCCAATATTGCGCATCAGTATACTTAGACACATCCCTTACAGGATAACCCGCCATTGTTAAACAAACCCTAGCCAAGATACCTTCCACGCAAGATTTATTTACCCTGCCAGGCGTGGAAACAGCGGTGATGGGGTACACAAGCGAGTCCGCCGTTTTCATATCGGCAATTATCTGGTTGTAAACAATTACCGAGGGTGCACGGGCAATGGCAATAGAATCCAAAGAAGTAGTTGGCGTTAGCTTCAAAGGGACATCACCCCACTTTGATACTAGTAGAAAATAGAAATAAGCCCTTAGAAACAATGCTTCGCCCTTAATTTCATTTCTTGAAGCTGAATCCATTGGGGGCTTGTTGATATTTGCCAAAAGCACATTGGCACGCTCTATTCCCTGGTATAATATATCCCAAAGGGCTGTAATATCAGCATTAGAAGCTGTATAGTTATAAACTTGAACGCCTGTTACCTGAAAGTTACGCGAAAAATATCCCTCGTCATTACCGTATGGATGCGTGGCAAACAACCCATTTTGATAGGTGGCATTATTGGACAAAACGTTGTAAACTCCCGTAAGGGCAGCGTTTAATTCTGCAGATGTGTTATAATAACTTTGCGGTGTAACAAAGGAAGAAGGCGTTGTTTCTAAAAATTTAGTGCAGGAGCCCAATAAAAAAACTAGGCTGATTGATAATATAATTAATGTGTACTTACTGTTTCGCATGTCTAATATTTTTAAAATGAAATACTCGCACCAGCCGAGATTGTCCTTGCCCTTGGATAAGAAGAGTAATCAAATCCTGGTGTCAATGCAGAGTTTCTTACGGAAACCTCTGGGTCAAACCCAGAATATTTTGAAATAGTAAAAACATTTTGAGCAGATAAAAATATTCTAGCCGTTTTTAGCTTAGCCTTTTTTATTACATTAACAGGCAAGTTATACCCAATGGAAACTGTTTTCAGCCTTATATAGGAACCATCTTCAACTATCCTGCTAGAATAGGCATAAGGACCCTGCCCGCCTACCCTAAAAATATTGGTGTTGGTGTTTTGAGGTGTCCACCTATTTTGGTAGGTAGTAAACTGATTAAGGTTAATAATATTGCTGCCATCAAATTTTAGCCTATTGGCATTGATGATATCATTGCCGTAAGACCATTGAAAGAAAATATTTAAATCAAAACCTTTATAGGTAAAATTATTAGTAAACCCACCAACATGGATAGGTTCGCCCCTGCCAATTACAGCTAGGTCATTGGCATTAATGGTTCTATCGCCAGACAAGTCTTTGTATTTAATATCTCCCGGTTGTATTTGGTTTCTTGCATTACCATTGTCGGTAACGTTGTCTTTTAAAATGTATTTTCCAGAGGGGGTAATCGTAAAATCACTCTTTTGATAAACGCCATCCCATACATATCCATAAAGCTGGGATATTGGAAGATTGGTTTTTGCTATATAAGGAGATAAACCATTATAGTTTCCATCCCAGCTAACAAAAGAAGAAAGGCTCTCTTGATTTTGTGTCAATTGCAAAACCTTGCTTCTATTGAAAGAAATATTAAAAGAGCTATTCCATGTAAAGGTTGGCGTAGAGATATTGGTTGTGGATATGGTTATCTCCAATCCACTGTTTCTTACCTTTCCTATATTCTCAAAAACATTGCCATATCCTTCAGTAAAAGGCAGGTTTGCATTAAGCAATAGGTTATAGGTAGTTTTAGAATAATAATCTATAGTCAGGTTTACCTTTTGTTTAAACCCAGTTAAATCAATACCTAAATCAGCCTGCCGTGTTGACTCCCATTTTAGGTTCGGATTCCCCAAAACAGAGGGATATGCACCATTGTTCACACCGTTTGTAAGCAGGTTATTGAATGGATAACCTGCGGCGATGCCTAAGTTTTCTTGAGACAATGGGGCAAAATCGCCTACCCTGTTATTACCAGTTATCCCATAACTAAACCGTAGCTTTCCTTCGTTCAGCCAATCATTCTTTGGCATAAAAGGCTCGCTGGTAAACCTCCAAGCAACAGCACCTGAAGGGAACAAACCCCATTTGTTAGAAGCACCAAATTTAGAAGAGCCATCATCCCGTAAAGATGCAGTAAGCAAATACCTTGATTTATAGGCATAATTAACCCTTGAGAGGAAGGAATTTAATGTCCAAAGCGAATTGTAGGATGCTACAAAAGTGGGTGTACCCTGGTTTAAACCACTAACTCCTAGTGCATCATCTGGAACGTGTATGGCAGAAAACCCATAAGCAGCATTGGTGTGTTTCTGGAATGTAATGCCTGCCAATACATTAATGGTTTGATTTTCGCTTATTTTTTTGTTGTAAGTAAGTGTGTTTTCATTCAACCATTGAAAACTTTCTGCATAATTAATGGAACCATTAGGTCCACTGGAACCAACCGGGCTTTGTGTATTGCCATATACCGTATTTGAATTATTGAAAGCATCGGCACGTTGAATATCATAATTAATACCGGCGGTTATTCGTAACTTAAGCGTTGGCAATATGGCATAGTCAAGGTATAAGTTGGAAATAATATTATTATCCATATTATTTCTCATTTCGTTTCTTAACTCTATAGATGGGTTATACCTGTAGTCGTTTAAAAGCACTATGGCCGTATCAAAAAGGTTGTCAACCAAATAATTGCTTATAGAACCAGTTACCGGTCTGTATCCTAATACGCCATACATTAAGTTTAAAGAGCCATTAAAGTCTGTTTGGGATGGCGTTGTGCCAATATATTTTACCGAGCTGATGTTTGTATTGATTCCTATTTTCAATTTGTCATTAATAGTTTGATCTAAGGAGAACCTACTTTGGTAACGCTTGTATGAACTATTGATTACAATCCCATCTTGGCTTAAAACAGAGCCAGATAAAAAGTATTTGGTTTTTAGTGTGCCGCCTGCAATAGATACTGTATTGTTGATCATTGAAGCTGGCCTAAAAACTAAGTCTTGCATTTTTAACCCAGCTACATTTTTATATGACTCTAAAGTAAGCCCGTTTTGAAAATACCGTAGGGGGTTGGCTATTGTATCAATTTGTGTTTGTAGCTTCACAAATTCGTAAGGACTCATCATCTGCATTTTTTTGAGGATCCGCTGGCTACCATAAGTGGTGGTATAATTTATTATAGGCGCTCCCTCTTTTCCTTTCTTTGTAGTAATAATAATAACGCCATTTGCACCCCTTGCACCATAAATTGCAGTAGAGGATGCGTCTTTCAAAACTTCAATAGATTCTATTTCGGCAGGGTTTATGAGGTTGTTATTTGGATCTTCTACCGGAAATCCATCTATAACATACAATGGTGAATTGTCCTGCGTAATAGAGTTATTACCCCTAATAATGATGCTTATTGGCGAGCCGGGTTGTCCATCTTGGGATGCAACCTGCACGCCTGCAATACGCCCTGCCAATGCTTCGTCAAAAGACTTTACTGGAGCTTTCTGCAAATCAGACATATTAACCTTGGAAACTGAACCAGTAACATCACGCCTTTTTACTTGCCCATACCCAACAACAATTACGTCATCCAAATTTTTTTCTAAAAGTTTCAATGAAACTGCAATATAAGACCGCTGCCCAATGGCAACCTCGGCAGAAGCATACCCAACGAATGAAAAAATTAAAACCGGGTTTTCAGAAGGCGCAACTTCAATCGCAAAAGTGCCATCTTTTTTAGTTGTTACCGTTTTATTGCTACCCTTTAGTTTTACGCTAGCTAGTTCTAAGGGTTCACCTTTTTCATTAAGTACTTGCCCTGTTATTTTTTTTAATGGTTGACTTTTGACACTATCGACTGATACCGAGACCGCCAATTTTTTTTTTTCGTCTTCAATGGGGTAAAGGATAAGCTGGTTGTTAACTACTTTGTACCCAATATGAAGAGATACAAATTCAATATCCAAAAAATCTTTTAATAGTTTGTCTTTTACAGCAAATGTTAGCTTCTGCGAAGCATTAATAGCATTGCCACTAAATCCAAATTTGATGAATAATTGGCTTTCAATCAATTTAATAACCCTTTTCAAAGGTGCATTATTAACCTTTAAAGTCAATTTTTTGTCTACTATCGATTGTCCATTTCCATCGTAGGCATACAAAACACTACAAAAAAAAATAAATAGGCTTATTTGTAAGAAAGTCGTTTTCATTGCAAACAATGGCATAGCAAACTTTCGCTGCTTTTTTTTCATATATGACTTATTTTCTAGCAATCTTCAATTTTACAAAAAGCTCCAAGCTTTACATTTGGCTATTTACTTTTATGTAAGTACCAGTTATCGTGAACAAAATTTTTAATTGTATTAAAATTAGCAATTAAGGAACCTTGCACCCTTTTCCATTAATTAATATTTTAGTACCAATTATTTCATAGTTTGATTTTGTACTTAAACAAATAATCGAAAATTTAGTAAATAAATCTTGGTCTCCTAAATATCCTGTATAAGTGCAATTATTAATATCTGGATTAGATAATATTATTTCTACACCATAAGCATCTTGTATATCTTTAAAAACTTTGCTAAGGCTAGCTTGGTCATAAACAAAAGCAGGGTTTACATCTTTTTTGTCTATTGGGTGTATCACTAGCCCTTCTTTTAGCTTGATGAGTGGCATTGGATTGTCTACTATCTCTGCATCTAAATGCCTATTTGATTGCTGATACCTAGCCTGCTGGTTTGGGGAAACAACTACAGGGGCTGTCCTGTTTTCATTACTTTTTATCAATCTGTCATTTTCAGAAACCTCCACGCGGCCTGTACGTACTTTCACAAATAACTGCCGTGCCGAGTCGTTGGCTCCCATGTAAAAACTTGTTCCCAATACTTTGGTAACTAATTGCTTGTAATAAACATAAAATGGCTTTCTTGAATCCTTAGCTATTTCAAAAAAAGCAGCCCCTTCTAAATAAACTTCCCGCTTGTCTGTTTTAAAGGATGACGGATAAAACAACTTGGAATTACTTTTTAGGGTAACCAAGGAGCCATCTTCTAGTGCTATTACCTTATCTTGGTTTTCTTTGTTTTCATAAACATAGTCTTGCTTTGGGATTAGCGAAGCAAACTTAGCCTCAAGCGAAGCATTGCTAGCTTCATAAAAATAATATGCTCCTGAGGCAATAATAAAGACACTGGCGGCAGCTATCCACCTAAACATTGATATTCGCTTGCTTTTTTGATGAATATTTTTTACTACCGCTTTTTTCGATTGCCTTATCTCACCAAGTATTTCATGTGCAACAAGAGGAGACAAAATAAAGCCCTCATCAGGCAATTCTTGAAATGAAAAAAAATCTTTTTCATAATTATTGGCAACTATTTGGTCATAATTGCCCGACGACAACATCTCGAAGAACTCGTTGTGTTCCTCGTTCTTCAATTCCCTGGAGAGATATTTTTGTAATAGGGAATAAAATTTATTGTTATCAATCATTATTGCGAGCAGATTTAATATTGTCTATTTTTACTAAACGCTAGGAATAACTACAAGGAGTACAAAAAAGGAATATTTTTTTTGAATTTATAAGTGCCAATCTTTTAAAATGAAAAGTACTGAAAAAAGCAATCCTTGCTTTAGCAATTCGCCTTTTATTGACTGTAAAGCCCTTGACATGTGTGTTTTTACTGTCAGGGGAGATATACCTAACCGCTCGCCAACTTGCAAATAGGTTAATTTTGATTCACGTACTAAGGAATAGACTTCTTTTTGCTTTAAAGGGAGTTTGTTTATGATAAAAGTCAACAAATCTTCGTATTGCTTATCTATCACCTTATTCAAGGAATTATTTTCGGAAAACTCTGTAAGGGTGTTTTCGCTAAGGCTTACAGTTTGCCATTCCCTTGATATTTTACGAAGCTGATCTATGCAATGATTTTTAGAAACCAATGCTAGCCATTTTTCAAGATGCTGCCAATCGTTCATTTCATCTTTTGCAAACCACAGTTTCAAAAAAACATCCTGAACTGCTTCTTGAGCTAATATTGGTGAAACGAGATATTTTAAAGACAACTTATAAATCCTGTTCTTATACTTATCAAATATAATTTGGAAAGCATACTCGCTGCCTTCGTGAAGCAATCTTAAAATTCTCTTTTCTTCTTCAAAATGTAGAAAATCACTCACAAATTATTGTACTTTAATTATACATTCATTAAATAAACGCAATTAACTTCTTTGGGATTGTAAAAATATGGTTTTGATATTAAATAAGTGTAAAAATAACACTTTTATTAAAATCATTCTTAAAAAGACATTTTTACAATTGCATTTGTCTAGAAGTGAAATGGTTAGCTATTACAACTTGAGTATTAGATGTCAATCTCTTACTATCCGCTTTATAAACTTAAAATGTCTTGCAATGCAATCAGTTGCAATGCTTTTTTATGTTTATAGCTATCAATATGATGGCTTCAAAAGTGTATACAGAGATATGGCTTTGGCAATTCTCTAAAACAAAAAAGGTTCTAATCTCTTACGCTCCGCCAATATACTTTTAAAATGCCTTGCGAGTAATTGAACTTGCAAGGCATTTTAATTTTAAGTACGACTGACGTAGGCAGAAAGAACATTGCTTTTATGTCTCTTGTGTCTTTTATCCCCTCACACCGAATGGCATTCTAGTAAAAGAACATGCCTATATTTGCAACCCACTAAAAGCTCAGCTATGTGCAAAAAGTGGCTAAAAAAGTAAGTAATGTTTAACAAAAGGGTAAAAATAAAAGAACTGCTCGCCAGCGATGAAACAGGGCAGCAAGTTACAGTAATGGGTTGGGTACGCACTTTCCGCAACAACCAGTTTATAGCTTTAAACGATGGCAGCACTAACAATAATCTACAAGTAGTGGTTGAATTAGGCTTTCTTGACGATGCAACCCTTAAACGCCTTACAACAGGGGCTTCCATAAAAGCAACGGGTACAGTTGTGGCCAGCGTGGGCAAGGGGCAAAAAGTAGAAGTAAAAGCCACCACACTGGAAATATTGGGCGACTGCGATGCAGAAAAATACCCCTTACAACCCAAAAAGCATAGCCTAGAGTTTTTAAGGGAAAAGGCACACCTACGTTTCCGGACTAATACATTTGGTTCGGTTTTCCGTTTGCGGCACGCTTTAGCATTTGCTGTACACCAATTTTTTAACCAAAAGGGTTTTGTGTATTTGCATACGCCCATCATCACATCCAGCGATGCTGAGGGTGCGGGCGAAATGTTCAGGGTTACTACACTGCCCATGGACAATCCACCTAAAACAGAAGCAGGTGAAATAGATTATTCGGAAGATTTCTTTGGCAAAAGCACCAACCTTACCGTAAGCGGTCAGTTAGAGGGTGAGTTGGGGGCAATGGCTTTTAGCGAGATATATACGTTCGGCCCCACTTTCAGGGCAGAAAACTCCAACACTACACGCCACCTAGCGGAGTTTTGGATGATTGAACCCGAAATGGCTTTCCACGATATTGAAGACAATATGGATTTGGCAGAGGAATTTATCCAATACCTTATCCGCTATGCCATGGAGCATAACTTGGAAGACCTTGAATTCCTAGATCAACGCCTAGCTGAAGAAGAAAAGCAAAAGCCCGTGAATGAAAGGGCAGAGTTTGGCTTGATAGAAAAGCTGAAAATGGTGGTGGACAATAAATTTGAACGCATCACTTATACCGAAGCTATAAAGATATTGCTAGACAGCCCCGCTTACAAAAAGAAGAAATTCAAATACGAAGTGGGCTGGGGCATAGACATGCAGAGCGAACACGAGCGCTACCTTGTAGAAAAGCATTTTAAAAGACCAGTGATTGTAACAGGCTACCCGGCAGCTATCAAGGCATTCTACATGCGCCTGAACGACAACTGTGAGGAAGGCCTCCAAACAGTGGCCGCCATGGACATTCTTGCCCCTGGCATTGGCGAAATAGTAGGCGGTAGCCAACGGGAAGAACGTTTGGACAAACTAGAAAAGCGCATGGGCGAAATGCACATACCCTTGGAAGAAATGAGCTGGTACCTAGATACCCGCCGCTTTGGCAGCGTGCCGCATGCTGGCTTTGGCCTTGGCTTTGAGCGTATGGTGCAGTTTGTAACCGGCATGGGCAATATCCGAGACGTGATAGCCTTTGCAAGGACACCGAAGAATTGCGAGTTTTAAAATACTGTTTTTTTATATTACTAATCCCGTTTTGCGAAAGCAGGCGGGTTTTTTTTGTGCTAAAGCCAATATTTTCTATTTCTTAGAAATACATTAACCCAAATGCACCATTTATCAAATATCATTTGCTACTTCTTTTTTTGAGTTGCTTGTGGGTTTACAACTGCTATTGTAATTCAATTTTCCCCCACTATGGGGGCATTTTTGGTTGCTCATGGGGGCATATTTCCCCCATATAGGATTGTCCTTTTGCACAGCTCCCAAATTAATCCCAACTTTGTAATATATGCCCCCTTGTTTTCGTTGGTTCAACCCATATTTTGCAGTTGACTTCGATATGAAAGGTTCAAATTCAATCAAAACAAGTGCCTACACGAAGCCCGCCGGCTATGAGGCAAAAGGGCTGAAAAGAGGTATTTTAGGATAAAAAGGCAATTAGGCATAGAATAAATTTTGATGCGTTTGCCGTGGTCTTTGAAGTAGTTGGGGTTTGTAATAGATTTCAACTGCAAAATCTGGGTTAAAAGAAGAACTTGGCATCTTGGCCTTGCCCCCGCACATGATGTTAGTTGGCTTAGTAAAATGATAATCCACTATCAAAATCTTATCCGTTTCTTATCAATAAATTATTATTCTATTAGCATAAAACTATCATTCCATTATCAATAAATTATCACAAAATTCACATAAATTATAATAAAAAATGAAGCTAAAAAAACATAAAAAGCTGAATATCAATGAATTACAGGCAAAAAAGGGGAGATAGCAAAAAAATAAACCACCTAAAAACAAAAAATAACCCATTTTTATGAACTCTAGCGTACTCAAAAAAACACGAAAAATCACTCACTTTTCACGCACAAAACACTCACCTTTCAAAACATAAAATCCCTGTATTTCGATGAGTTATGATGCAGGAATGCCTAAAAATTAAATTCAGGGTGTCAAAAGCCAGCAAAACCAAGCGGGCAATGCCCCTGAAAATGGGTACTAAAAGTTTTAGCTCTGCTCCATCAAGGTTACATTAAATACTAGGTTGGCACTCACCAGCACCTCAAAAAAGAATTGGCCTATTATTTTCTATGCTCAACCATTCGTTTGTATTGCTGTTATGCTAATAAATATTCCATTTCTTTTAACATTTTATAAATTACAGGCAGTTTGGTTCAAGTAATTTTACCAATAATAGAAAAGGGTATATAAATTGCCTAAGCCAGATTAATTGATACAACGCATGGAAAAAGTGATTTTGGTAGATGAAAATGACATAGCAATTGGGGAAATGGAAAAAATGGAAGCCCATGAAAAAGGGCTGCTGCACCGTGCGTTCAGTGTTTTTATTTTCAATAACAAAGGCGAGATGCTGCTACAGCAACGTGCTTTAAAGAAATACCATAGCGGTGGTTTGTGGACCAACACCTGCTGCAGCCACCCAATGCCGGGCGAGGAAACCTTGGCAGCCGCCAACAGAAGGCTAAGGGAAGAAATGGGCTTTGCCACCCCTTTGAAAAAAGCATTCGACTTTAGCTATACTGCCCAGTTTCAAAACGGGCTTACCGAAAATGAATTTGACCATGTATTCATTGGTTATTACGATGGCATCATCGCCCCTAATTTTGAAGAGGTAGAAAACCACGCCTACCGCTCCATAGAAAGGCTAGATGCATCCATTGAAGCAACCCCGGAATTTTATACAGAATGGTTTTTAATTGCCTACCCCAAATTAAAGGAGTGGATGGAGGAACAGGCAAAAAGCCAATAGGCAAAGGGGGCATCAAGAAAATATTTCTTAAAATCTGCACACCGCTCAATAAAACTTTTCTAGTGCTTAATAACTTAAAACCTAAAACTCAAAACTCAAAACAAAAAAAAGCCATCATCATCGGTGCGGGCATTGCTGGGCTGGCAAGTGCCATAAGGCTAGCAGTAATGGGCTTTGAGGTAGTGGTGTTTGAAAAAAACAGTTACCCGGGTGGCAAGCTATCTAATTTTGAAAAAGATGGCTACCACTTTGATGCAGGGCCCAGCTTGTTTACCCAGCCAGAAAATATTGAGGAACTATTTGCATTGGCAAAAGAACCAATTGAAGATTTTTTTAGCTACCAACCACAGCCCATTGCCTGTAAATATTTTTATGAAGATGGCACGGTTATAAATGCCTACACCAATACAGATGCTTTTGCTAAAGAATTAGAACAAAAGCTGGGGGAAGATGGCACTAAGCTAAAAGCCTACCTGCTACAAGCTGCAAAAACCTATAACGATATTGGCAGCATATTCTTAAACTATTCGCTGCATAAGTTTTCTACCCTTTTAAAAGCCCCGATAGGCAAGGCAGTTAGGGCAGTAAAAGCTGCTTTTTTATTCAAGACATTGGACCAAGTAAACGAAGCCGCATTTACCAAGCCACAAACCGTGCAATTGTTCAACCGATACGCCACCTACAATGGCAGCAACCCCTACAAAGCACCGGGCATGTTGAGCCTAATACCGCACTTGGATCATAACATTGGAACATTCTACCCAAAAGGGGGAATGATTTCTATTACAAATGCTTTGCATAAACTGGCGGTGAAAAAAGGGGTGCAATTCCATTTTAATACACCTGTGGAAAGTATAACTAATGACGATAGTATGGTAAAGGGTGTGGTTGTAAATGGAGCGCAACATAATGCCGATTTAGTAGTGAGCAACATGGACGTTTATTTCACCTTTAAGCACCTGCTAAAAGATGATAAAAAAGCCACCCAGCTTTTAAAGCAGGAAAGGAGCAGCAGTGCATTTATATTTTACTGGGGCGTCAATACAACATTCCCACAGTTGGAACTGCACAATATCTTTTTTGCCACAGACTACAAAGCAGAATTTGAGGCATTGTTTACTACCAAAACCTTGCACGAAGACCCTACCGTTTACATCAACATCACCAGCAAGTGCGAGCCAGGCCTGCAAGCCCCATCCGGGAAGGAAAACTGGTTTGTAATGGTAAATGCCCCGGCAAATATTGGGCAAGACTGGTCAGCTTACCAACAATCATACAGAAAAGCCATCATCAACAAGCTAAACAGGCTACTGAAAACCGATATTGAATCATTGATAGAAGTGGAAGAAACATTAAGCCCTATTGATATTGAAACCAAAACAGCAAGCTATATGGGTTCGCTATACGGTACCAGTTCCAACGGTAAAATGGCTGCTTTTTTCCGGCATCCCAATTTTTCAAACCAAATAAAGGGCTTGTATTTTGTAGGTGGCAGCGTACACCCCGGCGGCGGCATACCCTTATGCCTGCAAAGTGCCAAAATAATGAGTGAAATAGTCAGTGAATTATTTTGAATTTTAAGTTTTAAATTATTTTGCCTCGTTAATATAAAGTATTACTAACGTTACTAAGCTATAATCTTTCTTCTCTTTTTTTCTTGGTGCTGCTTGGAGTCTTCGTGTCTTCGTGGCAAGAAATACAAGCCTTTTAATCACAAGTACTTCACAATTAAAAATACTTGTCCGCTAGTATTTCCTTTGCACAAATAGGTTTGCTATTTTTACACCATGGCTATTGAACAATTAGATTTATTTGGCAACGCTGTAACCATCTATACAGAAAAGGAAAAGGCAGAGATGGCTAAGGCGGATTTTGCGGCTGCTACAAAGGGCATAAAGCCCTCTGCGGCGGAAGATACAGAAGCTGTGGTGGTAGAGGAATTGCAAAAAGCAACTGAACCTACCGCATCTGCCATTGAAGCATTGTACAACAGGCCTGTGCCAAAAGAGGCAGAAAAACCAATTGCCACTGAAGTTTTTCCCTCCGTTGATGCCAAAGCCCCCGTAGACGAAGTTGTTTATAGCGACCAGCAAATAAGGGTGAAAATAAAACCCAAAGCTACCCCCGCCCCAGAAATAGAAATTGCAGAAAAAATAGAAGATATAGCTGTGGCCACACCTGTTGTAATCGTAAAAAGGGGCAGAAAGAGCTACAAGGAACTGGAAGTATCATCCGACTTGATTAATATCCCTGATGATGAAACCCTCCAAAAAAAACTGTACCACGGCATTGGCGAAGTGGCAGAATGGTTTGGGGTAAACACCTCGCAAATACGTTTCTGGGAAAATGAGTTTGATATTTTGCAGCCCCGGAAAACAAAAAAAGGCGATAGGCTGTTTAGGTATGAAGACATTAAAAACCTGCAACTCATCCACCACTTGCTGCGAAACAGGAAGTTCAGTATAGAAGGAGCCAAGGATTATTTGAAGGCAAACAAGCAACACGCCGACATTCATTTTGAATTAACGCAGTCATTAACCAAATTCCGCTCCTTTTTGCTGGAGCTAAAAGCAAACCTAGGCACATGAAATGGATAAATACAATACTTTTTACCTCCCTTTTGCTGGCTACGGCCTGTTTATCATCTAAAAAAGCAATGAAAATAGACTTTAAAGTAGCTAAAGACGAAAAGAAAGACGGCCACAAAATGCTTGTAGGCATTATAAACCGTGCCATGCTGCAAAATGATACTGCCTTTGGCTGGTTTAAAGAAAACAGCCAGTATGGGCTGCCAGACGCCACGGCGGTAAAAACATTCCGGTTACAAAAAGCAAAATTCAGCATGGTTGTTTTTGGCGGAACTTGGTGTGAAGATACCCAAAACCTACTGCCTAAGTTTTACCAATTACTCGATGCCAGCGGCTACCCCGAAAGCCAAATAACACTAATAGCGGTTGACAGGAAAAAAGAAACCATCCACAACCTGCATACAACTTACCATATTAACAATGTGCCCACTTTCATTGTATTGAAAGATGGCAAAGAAGCAGGTCGCGTGGTGGAATATGGAACTATGGGGGATATAACAAAAGAATTGGGGATGATGGTGGCAAGGTTAGAAAAATAAACTGAAATAGATTGATGATGAACTAGAAAATATTAAACCCGGATTTTGCAGTTGACTTCGTTATGAAAGGCTCAAATGCAATAAAGACAAGTATTTGAGCCGAATTTTTGGTCGAAAACATAGTGTACTATGGCAAGGCCAAAAAATCAAGCAAATGCTTGTGTTTGAAGTATTTGGGGCTTGCAATAGATTTCATCTGCAAAATCCGGGTTAAAACCATAAAACGATACCATTGCCACCAACAGCTAATGGAAATTTTCCACGCCATCAAGGGTATGCCGAGGAAGAATAGTTGGAGTGTTGATAGTTTTTATAAAGGATTATGACGACAAACATTTTTTGTTTCCACAGCTAAGCCCATCGGAAGCCCCATTACTAATTAATAACTAATTTTTGCCTGTTTGCTGGTTTATCCTTATTTTTAGCCATAGCCTAAAAAAGCCTTTCCCCAATTCAATCAACAGTAAACATGAAAATAGCAGAAATAAAAGTATTGAAGGGCCCTAATTACTGGAGCATCAGGCGGAAAAAACTAATCCAGATGAAATTGGATCTGGAAGAAATGGAACAACGCCCTACCAATGTGATAGATGGCTTTTTAGAAAGGCTCACCAAGCTTTTCCCTACAATGTACACGCACAGGTGCAGCGTGGGTGTAGAGGGAGGTTTTTTTCAACGCGTGGCAGAAGGCACATGGATGGGGCATGTGATAGAGCATATAGCCTTGGAGATACAAACGCTTGCCGGGATGGATTGTGGCTTTGGCCGTACCCGTGGCACGGGCAACGAAGGGGAGTATTATGTGGTGTTTGATTATATGGAGGAAGATGCAGGCGTATTTGCAGCCAAGTCTGCTTTCCGTATTGCCGAAGCATTGATTAATGGTGCTGATTATGCCTTGGAAACAGATATACAAGCCCTGAGGGAAATAAGGGAAGACACTCGCCTGGGCCCAAGCACGGGCAGCATTGTGGAAGAAGCTGCAAAAAGAGGCATCCCATATATTAGGCTGAATAAACAAAGCCTAGTGCAGCTTGGATATGGCGTGCACCAAAAACGCATCAGGGCTACTATTACTAGCAATACCAGCGATATTGCCGTGGACATTGCAGGCGACAAGGAGGAAACCAAAAACCTACTGAGTACTGCCGAGATACCCGTTCCGCAAGGAACAGTAGTGCGGACAGAAGAAGCCTTGAAAGCTGCTATAAGCAGGTTTGGCTATCCATTGGTAATAAAACCCATTGATGGCAACCATGGCAAGGGCAATACCACCAACATAACCACCTGGGAACAAGCCGTAAAAGCCTTAGCCGCCGCACAGCAATATGGCAGGAGTGCCATTATAGAAAAATTCATAACCGGGTTCGATTTCAGGGTTTTGGTTATCAATTACAAGTTTGTTTGTGCAGCCCTGCGCACGCCAGCCTCTGTAATTGGGGATGGCATCAACACCATACAATGGTTGATAGACGAAACCAACAAAGACCCTCGCCGTGGCTATGGGCATGAAAAAGTATTGACACAAATAACCATCGACCAGTTTACACAAAAAATGCTGGACGAGAAAAATTATACCCTCGCTACCATCCCCCCTGCTGGCGAGCTGGTTTTGCTAAAGCCTACTGCCAACCTTAGTACTGGCGGCACTTCTACAGATGTTACGGATGAAGTGCACCCTGAAAACATATTCCTGGCAGAACGCATTGCCCGTATTATTGGCCTTGATATTTGCGGCATAGATATCATGGCCAAAGACCTCCGCAGTTCTATTTATGAAAATGATGGCGCCGTGCTGGAAGTTAATGCTGCTCCCGGTTTCAGGATGCACATAGAACCTTCCGAAGGGATTGCCCGCAATGTGGCAGAACCGGTTATCAATATGCTTTTCCCGCAGGGTACAAATGGCCGCATACCTATTATTGCCATTACAGGCACCAATGGTAAAACCACCACCACTCGCCTTACTGCCCATATTTGCAAAACGGCTGGCCGCAAAGTAGGCTACACTACTAGCGATGGCGTTTACATACAAAACCAATTGATGATGAAGGGCGACTGCACCGGCCCATTAAGCACAAAATTTGTATTGAGAGACCCAACGGTTGACTTTGCCGTGCTGGAATGCGCAAGGGGTGGAATCTTAAAATCTGGGTTGGCTTTTGACAATTGCGATGTAAGCATTATTACCAATGTAACTGCCGACCATTTGGGGCTAGGCGGCATAGAATCGGTAGAGCAGATGGCTAAAGTAAAGGCAATAGTGGCCGAGACTACATTTAAGCATGGCTTCGCCATTTTAAATGCAGATGATGACCTTGTTTACAACATGCACGAAGGGCTTGATTGCAATGTGGCTTATTTCAGCATGGATGAAAATAATCCGCGCATTAAAAAACATAGTAAAACAGGCGGTTACTCGGCAGTATATGAAAATGGGTATGTAAGTATCTTAAAAGGCACTTGGAAAATAAGGGTCATTAAAGTAAACGAAATCCCTATCACTTTTGGCGGCAAAGCTACGCACAATATCATGAATACCCTGCCTGCGGTGCTGGCAACCTACCTTTTCAAGAATATTACTATTGAAGATATTAAAACGGCTTTAAGCACCTTTACGCCATCGCCTACGCAAACACCGGGCAGGCTAAACTTCTTTGAATTCAAGCATTTTAAATTCCTGGCCGACTTTGCACACAACCCTGCTGGGCTGGCTTTGCTATGCGATTTTATAAGCAAGCTTGACGGCACGCCAAAAGTAGGCATCATTAGTGGCACGGGCGATAGGCGGGATGACGACATACGCGAACTAGGCCGCATCAGTGGCCGCTATTTTGACGAAATCATCATCAGGCAAGACAACCATTTGCGTGGCCGTACCGCCGAGAACATTGTAAACCTATTGATTGAAGGCATTAAAGAAACACAGCCCCATGAATTGCCCCTCAAGATTATCTACAATGAAAAAGAAGCTATCTTATATGCGTATAACAATGCAAAAAAAGGCAGCCTAATTACAATTATGTGCGATGTTATTTCAGAAGCACTAGACCAGATAAAGAATTTGAAAGAGAATGAGGAACAAGGCACGCTTTAAATAGATAGCCACAAAGATACGAAGGCACAAAAAGGCACAAAGGGTTAAGGGAAAGGCAAAGCATATAATTTTCCTTCGTTTTTCTTTGTGCTTTTGTGCCTTCGTGGCAGATTGTTTTATGCCCACTTATCCCAGCATTACAAAACCAATCCACCTATCGTTTACATTTGAAACATGAAAAAGCAACAGTTCCTGTCTTTGGGCATATTGGCTGGCGTATTGTTATTTGAGGCATGGCCAGTAGGGCCATCCTGTTTTCTTGTTTTCATAGCACTGGTGCCATTACTGATTTTGGCTGACAAAACTACCAAGCGACTGTCTTTTTTCATTTTTACTTTTGTTGGTTTATTAATTTTTAATGCTGCTACCACTTGGTGGATATGGAACAGTACCGATATAGGCAGCGTGGCAGCCATCGTGGCCAATAGCCTGCTGATGTGCATCCCTTGGTGGGGCTTTCATTTAATGCTGAAAAAATATGGGCGAAACATGGGTTATGTTTCCCTTGTTTGCTTTTTGATGTTGTTTGAATACATACACCTCAACTGGCAGCTAAGCTGGCCATGGCTTACCCTTGGCAATGTGTTTGCAGCCAACCCCAACTGGGTACAATGGTATGAATATACTGGCGTGGCTGGCGGCACTTTATGGGTATTGCTGGTAAATATTTTTATTAAACTGGCTTTGGGCAGTTGGGTAAATCTAAAAAGGGCAATAATGCCAATGGCTGTGATTTTGTTGTTGTTGGTTGTTGCCCCGTTGGTAACATCATACCTAATTTTGGCTAACAAGAAAAACAATACCCAGCCAGTAGCGGGCAATGTATTGATGGTGCAGCCGAACATAAACCCATACCAAAAATTTGAAGCAGGCAATGCTGCAAATGAAATACAGCAAATGATAGCTTTGAGCGAAAGCAATATAGACAGTGCTACCAAACTGATACTTTGGCCAGAAACCGCCCTGAGCGTGCCTTCTTGGCAAGACAAGATAGACAGCAACGCTAACTATAAACCCGTGTTTGCTTTTTTGCAACGCCACCCCAATGCCACCTTATTGTCCGGCATAGAAACCTTTAAAAATTACGGCACAGACAAGGCAACTGCCACCGCCCGCAAGGCAGACGATGGCAGTTATTACGATGCGTTCAACAGTGCCATTTTCAAAAATACCAACCAGTCATTCCAGTTGTACAATAAAAGCAAGCTGGTACCAGGGGTGGAGAGCATGCCCACTTTCCTTTATTTTTTAGCCCCTGTATTTGAAAAATTTGGCGGCACCACAGGTGGCTATGGCAGCAGCGACAGCAGCAAGGTTTTTGCTGTGGAAGGCAACCCATACCATGCTGCACCCGTTATTTGCTACGAAAGTATTTATGGCGAGTATGTTGGTAGCTATGTAAAACGAGGGGCAAACTTAATAGCAATTATTACCAACGATGGGTGGTGGGGCAATACGCCCGGCCACAAGCAGCACCTGCAATATGCCCGTCTGCGGGCAATAGAAACAAGGAGATGGGTAGCCCGAAGTGCCAACACAGGCATAAGTGCAGTGATAGATGATTATGGTAACATAATGGCTACGCAGCCTTGGAACAAAGTGGCGGTGATAAAATATTTTGTACCCACCACCACCGTGCTTACCTTTTATGTACAACATGGCGATTGGCTGTATAAAATAGCGGGGTTTATTGCGGCATTATTGATAGCTTGGCATGGTTATGTATTGGTGAAAGGTTTTATTGTTAGCCGCAAAGAAAAGCAGATATAGCCACGAAGGCACAAAAACACAAAGAAGCACGAAGGGTTAAAGGGAGATAAAAAAGTGCAAAGCCCCGAAGGGGTGTCATATACTAGCGATGGGTATAGCCCATCGAATGAAGATATAGCCACGAAGCCACAAAAACACGAAGAAGCACGAAGATGTTAAGGAAATAAGAAGGGTTCATAAAAGTTTGTTTGCTCAATTGCTTTGTTAGATTTGACAACTTGATTTGGTAACTTTCCAAAAGTTGCCAAATCTTAAAAGGGTCTTCTTTTCTTGTTTCTTTCCTTTGTGCTGCTTTGAGTCTTCGTGTCTTTGTGGCAAGATATGTGGCAAGAAAAAAATTAGATAATCATGCAATCAAATAATTTTCAATATCTATCTTTCACTATCCATTACCGGGTAACTGGCAGGGGTGTACCCTTAGTGTTGCTGCATGGTTTTGGGGAAGATGGCACTGTATGGGATGAGCAAGTAGCCTACTTGGCAGGCAAAGCCATGGTGATTGTGCCAGACTTGCCTGGCTCTGGGGCATCGATATTGAAGAAAGAAAATTTTACGGAAGAAAATAAAGGCCTGTTAAATAAAATTGAATTTTATGCAGATGTAGTAAACGGCTTGTTGCAGCATCTGAAAATTGAAACTTGTATATTGCTAGGGCATAGCATGGGCGGGTATATTACACTTGCTTTTGCGGAGAAATACCCAACGCTGGTAAAAGGTTTTGGGTTAATACACTCCACTGCTTATGCAGACAATGCCGAGCGTAAAGAAAAACGGGACAAGGGCATAGCCATGATGGAAGAACATGGCGGTTACGCGTTTTTAAAAGCCAGCACCCCCAATTTATTTACAACCTTGTTTAAACAAAAATACCCTGAACGGGTTTTTGCATTAATAGAAAGGGCAAAAGGCTTTGACACAGAGGCTTTGCAATGCTACTACCGTGCAATGCGGGATAGGCCAGATAGGGTGCTCGTTTTAAAAGAAAGCAAAGTGCCTGTGCTGATAGTGGCAGGGCAAGAAGATATTGTAGTGCCTTTGGACGACTTGTTGCAGCAATCGCACATAGCCAATACCACTTATTTTCATATACTGGAAAATGCTGCCCACATGGGCATGTGGGAGGCAAGAGAGGAATTAAACAAGGCTATTGGCAATTTTGTTGAGGAGATTAAATTATGAACCTTTATCGGGTTCACAACCCGATAAAGGTTTTTCGCTCTGCCCCTCGCCATTGTTATTGCTCCCTCTCCTTTTGGAGCTAGAGAATATGCACATCTTTTTTAGGTCTTTTTAGTGTAAGCAAATAGATAGATAGATGCAAGGGAATTCTATCATAAAATCTCTTGCATTTTGTCGGTGGATGGCTCCCCCTCGCCTTCGGAGAGGGGGTTGGGGGGTGAGGTCGGGGTTGGGGTGAGGTTTAATTATAACCAGCGAAATTTTTTATGCACCCATTAACATAGCTTTAAGCATCATTCGGCAGGGTTGGCATATCTTTTTGTATATTATTCAATAACCTTGTGTTGCATCTTTTGCAGTACTTCAAGGGTTATTAATTAAACTAAGGCAGCTAAGTGATAATAAGCGTCCTATGTTTTCTCTTTTTTCCTTCATCGGCTATGTGCCTATGTATCTATGTGGTGAGCAACCCTAAAAATTGGATGTACAACCATGAAGTATAAAGCCATTTTACTCATCATTTGTTTGTATTCTATTGCCAGCCAGGCCATTGCCGGGCATATAGCTGGTGGTGAGGTTTTTTATACATTCATGGGCAAAAATGCCACAAACGATTCTTCCAAGTACCATATTACGCTACGCTTATTCAGGAAATGCCACCCTTTGTCAAACAACGGCCAAGCGCCTGCCGAGCTACCCGACGACTTATACATGGGCATCTATAAAAACACTGACTCTTCAGACATAGTAAGCAGCGGCCTAAGGGGTACAGATTTGTTTTATGTAAAAAGAAGCTCTAAAATCCAGATTAACCTTAATACCTACAACCCTTGTATTAAAAACCCCCCAGAGGTTTGTTATGAAATTGGCTTATATGAATTTGATG
This sequence comes from Parasediminibacterium schistidii, assembly GCF_046546515.1. Lineage (NCBI taxonomy): Bacteria > Pseudomonadati > Bacteroidota > Chitinophagia > Chitinophagales > Chitinophagaceae > Parasediminibacterium > Parasediminibacterium schistidii. The sequence continues at coordinate 140,228 of NZ_JBKHKJ010000002.1, forward strand.
TTTTGCTTGCAGATATTCCAGAAGGATATACAGTAGGCTACCAAACCTGCTGTCGGACCAACTTTATTGAGAACGTGCAGCCCCAATTTATTGCTAACCAGAATAGTGCTGCTGAGGGTGCCACTTATGCCTGTGAAATACCGGGTACCAATGTTCTGGGCAAGCAAACCAATTCCAGCCCTGTGTTTGCTGTAAAAGACACTACGTTGGTGTGTGCAGGCTCAAAATTCAAACTAGACTTTAGTGCTACTGATCCAGATAGCCGTGATTTTGGCGATTCGCTTTCTTATCAATTTTGCTCGGCTTACAACAGGGGCAATACAGACAATGCCTATTCCATAGATTACTCAAACCCACCTTACCAGCCAGTTACTTATAACTTGCCTTATTCAGGCAGCCAGCCACTGGGGCCATTGGCTTTTATCAACGACACCACGGGGATTATATCTGGCATTGCGCCGGAAACAACAGGTGCTTATGTGGTAAATGTGTGCATCACCGAATGGCGTAAAGGGCGGCCAATCAGCTCGCACAGGAAAGATTTTACATTGGAAGTAACGGGCTGCTTGTTGTCAGCAGCAGCGCTTAGCCCAACTTATCCGAATTGCAGCGATTCTACTGTGCCTTTTCATAACTTAAATGGCGACAACCCTAACTACAAATACAAATGGTTCTTTGGGGATGTAAATAGCCCGATAGATACTTCATCCTTGGCAAAACCAACGCATATATATTCAGACACTGGTACTTTTACAGTAAAGCTAAATGTGGAATTGCCAGTAAATAATTCAACCAACGGCACCTGCAAAGATTCTACAACTGCAATTGTAAAAATATATCCCGGGTTCAAAGCCAACTTTATTGTAAAAGCCAGTTGCATCAACAATCCCTACCTTTTTATAGATTCTTCCTATACCAAATATGGGAAAGTAGATAACTGGCAATGGGATTTGGGCGAGCCAACCGTAACCACGGATACCTCTTCCAAGCCAAATGTCAGTTACCTATACCCCACCACGGGCAAAAAAACGGTAACGCTTTCCGTGGTTAACACCACTGGCTGCGTGGATACCAAAACCGAGGTAATTGACGTGGAGGCAAACCCTACACTGCATTTGCCTTTTAAAGACACGCTTATCTGCTACCTCGATACCATACAGCTACACGTAAATGAGGTAAACGCAAGCGGGAAGGAAAAATTTGCCTGGACACCCAAGCAATTTATTATAAACGACAGTACGGCAAACCCTTATGTTTATCCAACTGATACAGCATGGTACTATGTGCATGTGGCGGATCAAGGCTGTTTTGGCAATGACTCGGTAAGGGTAAATGTATTAAAGTCCATCACGGTAAACCTTGGGCCAGATACCATTGCCTGCAAGGCAGATACATTCCACCTGAATGCTGTTAGTAATGGCTTGTCTTTTATTTGGACCAGCAACACGGGCGACATTATTGCCCCAGTACAGAAACCATTGGTACAGCCAGTAGTCAACCCTACTTACTACTATGTAGTAGCCCGCTTGGGTAATGGCTGCAAGGCAAAAGACACTTTGCAGGTGCAGGTATTCCCCTATCCCGGCGTGAATGCTGGGGTGGACGCTGCCGTGTGTTTTGGCAAAACAGTACCACTACATGGCACAATAGTGGGCTCGGTGTTTTCATGGTCGCCGGGTACAAAGCTCCTGCATTCAGATAGCACGATTTTGAACCCTGTTGCCGTTCCAGATTCCACAACTGGATATGTATTAACCGTGATAGATACAGCCAAATTAGCTTGCCCCAAGCCCTCTAGGGACACCATAAAAGTAGTTGTTTACCAAAAAGTGAGGATAGATGCAGGCAGCGATACCTCCGTGGTAGCAAACCAGCCTTTGCAGTTTGCTGCCACAGGCAATGTGGACACACTAACTACCAATTATTCATGGGTTACACTAAGCGGCCTGCCCACGTATATGGATAACCCCAACATTTACAACCCCATTGCTATTTTGCCTCCAAGTACAGACTCCGTTACTTATATACTAAGGGTATCAACGGACAAAGGGTGTTTTGGAGCAGATAGCGTAAAAGTGCTAGTTTTTAATACCGGGCCAGAAATATTTGTGCCATCTGCCTTCACGCCCAATGGCGATGGCAGGAACGATGTGGAAATACCAATACCCGTTGGGTTGATAAAATTGGTTTATTTTAGCATTTACAATAGGTGGGGGCAGTTGCTATACACTACCAACCAACTAAACCAAGGTTGGGACGGCAACTTTAAAGGCGAGCCGCAGCCACCTGGCACTTATGTGTATGTAACGGTAGGGGAAGATTATCACCACAAAGTTTTTTATAGGAAAGGGACAGTAGTGTTGATACGATAAGGTTACATAAAACTTTTTCGCTTTGCCCTTCGCCTTCGGAGACGGGTTGAGGTGAGGTTTAACTACAAAATGCGAAAAACTTTTATGCACCCTTAGCTTTATCCTGATACCCCCCAATCTATAAAAATCTTATCTTTGTGCTAGAAATGCACTTGATACAAACTAATTACCAAACTAGTGTCTTAGCATCCCAATCGTAGTTCTTTTTTTACTAATATTAAGATAGTTGTAGTCTCAAAATTTGGTCTTGTATTTATGGCTGTGAAATATGCACAAATCAAGCAGAAAATAAGCACAAAATAAGCATAAAATAATCAAAAAATGAGCATAAAATACGCAAAAATCACGCAAAAAAATTTAATGATGTTGTTGATAATCAATGACTTGCTAGGTTAGTAACGATTTTTGAAAAAACAAACAGCGTAAAAATGCCACAACTGAAACTATTTTAATAAAAAGTAAGATAAAAAATATATTATTAAAAATATGCAAATATTTTCTTCTTGCCCTGTTCCTTTTACCTTTTCCTTTAGTTAAATTGCCCAGGCCTTTATTTTCTTTCTTTTTCTACTTCCTATAAAACTTTGTGCATCTTTGTGTTTTCGTGCCTTCGTGGCAAATAAGTAAAAAATGAATAAAATTGTTCTAATAACGGGGGCAACGTCTGGCTTTGGGAAAGCCATTGCCCAAAAATTTGCTGCCGCCCACTACAACTGTATTATTACCGGCAGGCGGAAAGAAAAATTACTGGAAGTGGCCAACGAGCTAAACCAGCGATTTGGCGTAGCAATACTGCAACTTGTGTTTGACGTGCAAGACAAGAAAGCTGTTTTTGAAGCAATAGAAAGTCTGCCCGAGGAATGGAAAGCCATTGATGTATTGATCAATAACGCTGGGCTAGCCTTGGGGAGGGACAGCTTCCAAGATGCCAGCCTAGATGATTGGGAAACAATGATTGACACCAATGTGAAAGGGCTGATGTATGTAAGCAAGGCGGTAGTGCCATTGATGACAGCCCGCAAGCAAGGGCATATCATCAACCTTGGCTCTATTGCAGGCAAGGAAGCCTATAAAAACGGGAATATGTATTGTGCTACCAAAGCCGCTGTAGATATGCTAAGCAAAACCATGCGGATAGACCTGCTGCCTTTTCACATAAAAGTAACTGCCATTCACCCCGGTGCTGCGGATACAGAATTTTCTATGGTCCGCTTTAAAGGGGATGCGGAAAAAGCAAAGCAAACTTATAATGGCTACACGCCTTTACATGCCGAGGATATTGCAGGTATTGCTTTTTATTGTTCTGAGTTGCCTCCGCATGTGTGCATTAACGAATTGGTGGTTACATGCACTGCACAAGCTAATGCAACTGTATTTTATCAGGTGTAATTATTTTACAAAATGCTATAATTTGGATAGCTGACAATTTTTTACGACCTAAGGTGTAAAAACATTATCTTTTAAACTAACTAAAGTGTAAGAACTTTACCAAGGAATTGTAATATCCTAATAAGGCATCTTTGAATTTCTTTTAGCATCCTTGGCATCTTGCTTTAACTGCCTTTCTATTGCTTTTTGTTCTTCTCTTTTCTTCCTAGCCGCCTCTTTTTCCTCTTTTGTTGGCTTGGGAGGCCTGCTTAGCTCGCCAGTCCTGATGCCCTTCTTTTTGGTAGTGGTTTTTCCAGATACGGGGTCAGTTTTTTTTGTGGCAACCTTAGAAGCTTCTTTCTGATTTATATAGGTATTTAACTTTTCTGCCCCTATGGCTCCAGTAGGGCATCCCATAGGGGCACCCCCAGGCCTAAATAGCCCACAACTACACAATGTCAGCACGATTATTATAAAACAAACAATATTTTTCATGCACAATATTTTACTGCCAATAATTTACTTTTTCACTTCGTTGTAAGCTTCGAACCAACTTGCATATTTTACATAGTTGTTGGCTATCCTGTCTATCTCGCCATGTATTTTATCTTGCGATATATCTTTTACCTTTTTTGCTGGCACACCTGCATAAATGCTTCCTGCTTCTACTATCGTGCCTTCCAGCACCACTGCGCCTGCGGCAACAATGGCATTGCTGTTTACAATGCACTTGTCCATTACTATAGCACCCATCCCAATAAGAACGTTGTCTTTTATGGTGCATCCATGTACTAGGGCATTGTGGCCAATAGAAACATTGTTGCCAATAATAGTGGCGTTTTTCTGATAAGTGCAATGTATAATGGCTCCATCCTGCACATTTACTTTATTGCCTATAGTAATATTGTTTACATCCCCACGGATTACTGCATTAAACCATACGCTGCCCTCATCGCCCATTTGCACATCGCCCACAATAGTTGCGTTGGGTGCTACAAAACAGTTGTTACCAAATTGGGGCGTTTTTCCTAGCACGGTTAATATATATGCCATAAACTATACATTTTTCTGCTCACCACATAGGCACATAGAACACATAGGGAAGAAAAAGCAGAGAAAATATAGTATTTTTGCTTTGTTTTTAGCTGCTCAGGCTTAATAAGAAAAGATAGAAATAATGCAAATAATTATATTTCCTGTTTTTAAATCGCTTGGTTCTATGGGCCTATGTGGTGAGTAGTTGTTTTTTATTGAGCAACAAAGCTGCATTATTACCTAACCATTACCCCATTTGATATTTGCAGTTCTTTCCTTTTGGCAAGGTAAGCTGCCATATCTAGTGGCCCGGTAAGACCACCTTCCTTTTTATCAATAATCCAATACTGGTCTGAGCCTTTCAATTGCTGTTGCCACAAAGGGTTGTCTTCAAAAATTGCCCTGGCTTTTTCTGTTACCTTTCTATGAATAATAATATATGAAGGGTCAGAATTATAATCGATAATCTCGCCCAATATTACATCTTCAAAGCCGTCTTCTTTTGAATGTACCAATTTGGTATTGGCAGGATTTTCCTTATCTATTTCTAAATAATAATAATTGCCTAGGTTATACCTTTTTTCAGTTTTGCAACCTGCAAAAACAACAAGCAGCCATAAGCAACCCAAAACAAATGGTACTGTTTTGTTCATAGAAGCTATTTTTTTATATACATTATAAAGTTTCTGCTAAACTAAGCCATTGTTTAGAGAAATACCAATATTTGTTACTGCTCACCACTTATTTTGTCACAAAGCCTCAAAGCAGTAACAAAACTTAAAAAGCCCATTGCATCTCTGCAACAGGCTTTTTAATAATTAAATGATTTTTTCGCTCACACTGATGACGTAGGACTAAATATCAGTTGCTTCGCCATAGGCAACAGCAGTTGCTTCTTTAAATGCCTCGCTCATGGTAGGGTGAGGGTGAACGGCGTTTAATATTTCGTGGCCAGTAGTTTCCAGTTTCCTGGCAGTAACTACTTCGGCAATCATTTCGGTAACGTTTGTGCCAATCATGTGAACGCCTAGGAGTTCGCCATATTTTGCATCGTAAATTACTTTTACAAAACCATCGGTATTACCAGATGCACTTGCTTTACCGCTAGCAATGAACGGGAATTTACCCACTTTAATATCTAAGCCAGCATCTTTGGCGGCTTTTTCGGTAAGGCCAACACTAGCAATTTCAGGCGTACAATAGGTACAACCTGGGATATTGTTGTAGTCCATAGGCTCGGGCAAATGGTTTAATTTCTTTTCGTTGTAACCAATAAATTCGGCAGCATTAATGCCCTCTTTGCTGGCAACGTGCGCCAATGCCTGTCCTGGCGTGGCATCCCCAATGGCTAATATGCCTGCAACGCTGGTTTGGTAATATTTGTCCACAACTATTTTGCCTTTCTCGGTTTTGATGCCTAGTTCTTCCAAGCCAATATTTTCTATGTTGGCTACTACACCTACTGCACTAAGTACTATGTCTGCTTCTAAAGTAACATAGCTGCCATCTTGTAGCTTTACTTTGGCTTTAACGCCTTCGCCAGAAGTGTCAACGCTTTCAACAGAGGCGTTGGTCATAATGTCTATGCCTTGCTTCTTGTAGTTCTTTTCCAATTCTTTGCTAATGTCCTCATCCTCAACAGGAACAATGCGTGGCAAAAACTCCACGATGGTTACCTTAGTACCCATGCTGTTGTAGAAATAAGCAAATTCTACCCCTATGGCGCCACTGCCCACAATAATCATGCTTTTGGGTTGTGCTGGCAACACCATGGCTTCCCTATAGCCAATTACTTTTTGGCCATCAATAGGCAGGTTTGGCAATTGGCGGCCACGGCCACCTGTTGCTATTACTATGTATTTTCCTTCCACTATTTGTTTTGCCCCATCAGCAGCAGTAACTTCTATTTGCCCCTTTGCTTTTATTTTGCCGTAACCCATAATTACGTCAATCTTGTTCTTGCGCATCAGGAATTGAACGCCTTTGCTCATTTTGTCGGCAACGCCACGGCTACGCTTAATAACGCCGCCAAAATCATGGCTAACGCCAGTTGAGGTAATGCCATAATCGGCAGAATGCTTCAAGTACTCATATACCTGCGCGCTTTTCAGTAATGCTTTGGTAGGGATACAGCCCCAGTTTAAGCAAACACCACCTAGGCTTTCTTTTTCAATGATTGCTACCTTGAAGCCCAATTGGGAAGCACGTATAGCAGCAGGATAGCCACCCGGGCCGCTACCTAAAACAATTACATCGTATGCCATAAAATAACCTGTTTGATTTTTTTTTGAAAATATGGTGGCTACACCATGTATGCCCCCAAGCTAACTTTTTGCGTTTGCGAAATTAGTTGCTAAAGTCCAAACAACAAAAGGTTGTTTCTGAATATGTAGTCGTAAGTACGTTCTAATTAGTTTAATGCCAGAAAAGTAGCCAAGCCCAAATCGTAAGTGAAATTATATTTAGATGTGTTTCCCCTTTTTGAAGGTTTTGTTTAGCCACATATAACTATATTGCAGTCATTTGTTTCACAGAAAACTTACCATATATGAGTTTGGTTGAAAAACTAAAGCATTTAAAGCTGGTTCGTTCCGTCATCTACACGGTAGTGGGTGTAGTTACCTATCCTGGCCTTGCCATTATCAATAAAATATCTATTTCTGGTACTGAACATATCAAAAACCTGCCTAAAAAAAATGTATTGTTTGTAAGCAACCACCAAACTTATTTTGCCGACGTGATTATGTTTATACATATATTTTGCGCAGTAAAGTGGCGGAAAGAAAACAGGCTTGGGCTGCCTTATTATTTGCTGTTCCCTATTACTAACTTGTATTTTGTAGCTGCAGAGGAAACGATGAAAGGCAGCTGGATAAGCCGCTTGTTTATTTTGGCAGGCGCATTAACCGTAAAAAGAACTTGGCGAGCAGAAGGGCAGGAAGTAAGGCGCGGGCTAGACCCATCGGACACACGCAAAATAAAGCAAGCCTTGGAAACTAGCTGGGTCATTACTTTTCCGCAAGGCACCACAAAACCTTTTGCACCCGGCAGGAAAGGCACCGCTTATATTATTAAGAACAACCAGCCAATAGTAGTGCCAGTAGTTATCAATGGTTTTTGGCGGGCATTTACCAAAAAAGGCTTGTCATTCAAGAAAAAAGGATCCTTGCTCAGCGTACGCTTTAAAGAGCCAATGGTTATTGACTATTCCCAACCCGTAGATGAAATACTGAACCAAGTAATGGATGCAATAGAGCAAAGCAAAAAATTCATGCTGAAAGGCAAGCATCATCAGACATCAGTCGTATGTAATCAGTCGTAAGAAGTCAGTGGTCAGTGGTCAGTGGTCAGTGGTCAGTCGACTATGATATGTAATAGGAAAAGTACACAAAATAATTTACTTTGATAAACGAGTAAACGGATGCTTCCGGTAAACAAACTGGTACATTTTACAATTACGCAGATTAGGGAAGAAGCACCTTTGGTAAAGTCGTTTGTATTAAAACCAGATGTGCCTGTAAGCTACAATGCAGGCCAATTCCTCACATTTGTTTTCCATAACAATGCTGGTGAGGAAGAAAGGCGGAACTATTCCATAGCTTCCAGCCCTGTAATTGATGAACCAATAACTATTACCATAAAGCGTGTTGACAATGGCACTTATTCGCGGATGATGGTAGATAAAATGCAGGTTGGGGACACTTTGCAATCTATCGGGGCATCAGGCTTTTTTGTATTGCCAACGCATATTGCTTCTTTTCAACAACTCTTTTTTATTGCGGCTGGCAGTGGCATAGTGCCTGTTTTTAGCCTTATCAAAACAGCATTGCAGCTATATCCGCATATTTCTATTGTGTTGATTTATAGCAATTCAAGCATAGAAACGACCATTTTTTACCATGAACTAATAGAATTAAGGAAAATATTTGATGGAAGGTTAAAGATTGAATTTTTATTTAGCAATGCCAAGAATTTAAGCAGGGCAAGGCTTGGCATTGCATTGTTGGAGCAATTGGTAAGGCAGCACGCAAGCATTTCAATGCCCCATATCTTATTTTATTTATGCGGTCCATATAGGTTTATGCAAATGGCTACCATCGAGCTGCAAAGGCAGGGCGTGCCGCATGAAAACATAAAAAAAGAAGTTTTTGAAATTGTAAAGCCCAAAACAAAACCACTTCCACCAGATACAGATGCGCACAGGGTTACTATCCAACTAGCTGGGAAACAATACAATTTTGAAACACAATACCCCTCTACTATCCTTCAAACAGCAAAAATACTGGGCATCAATTTGCCTTATAGCTGCGAGAGCGGGCAGTGCGGCACTTGCGCCGCTACCTGCATTAGTGGAAAAGTATGGATGTGGCACAATGAAGTATTAATGGACAATGAGATAGCCCAAGGCAGGGTACTTACCTGCACAGGATATGCTGTGGGGGGAAACGCTTTATTGAGTTATGAGTTATAAATTAAAATGGTCCTGAAATTAATATTATTAACAACACTAAAAATTGCCCTTATCATTTACCATCAGATATCCCTTGCACAGATTTATTTTTTTATTTATAATGTGAATTCACTATAGCTTGGTGTTGAATGCTTAATTTTACCTGCTGTAATGCTTGGTTATTTTTCCATTTTCCTTTCTTAACATTATAATAATTGAATAAATACCATGCTTGAAAAAGAAAGGCTGCTTGCTGTTCAGGAATATTTAAAAATAGATTTTACTAAACATGCTGGATTCCAGGATATTGTAGATTTAGCGTCTGAATTATGTGAAAAACCTATTGCTTTAATTACACTGCTGGGTGAAAGCATCAACTGGCTAAAGGTAAGGACAGGAGTAGATGTAGAAGCGATGCCAAGGGAAACCTCCTTTTGCCAATATGGGATACAGCAGAATGATTTGTCTATAGTACCAGACGCTACTAAAGATGCAAGGTTTGCCAATAACCCTTTAGTAAAATCCAACCCGCATTTAAGGTTTTATGCCGGGGCCCCACTCATTCTTTCTAATGGGCTAAGGCTGGGTACCTTATGCCTTTTCGACTTAAAGCCAAGCAACCTTACACCATTGCAACAGAAATCGTTAACAGTGCTTTCCCGCCAAGTAACAACGTTGATGGAACTTGAGATGAGCGAAAAGAAACTGCTCCAGCAACTGGACGAGACTGACGCAAAAAATGAATCATTGAGTAAAATTGCCCAGCTCCAGTCTCATCAAATCAGGCAGCCCTTAACCAATATCATGGGGCTGGTTAATTTAATTAAATATAAGCAGTTTCAGGTAGATGATGCCTGGGTAAAAATGTTCATAGAAGCTACAAATAGTTTTGACAACACGATAAAATCTATCGTGTCGGAAAGTATTGGGGTGAAAGACTTAAAAGCCATCCATTTCAGCAGGATAGTTGAAGAAATTGAAGATTACGCCATTTTAATGCTAGACGAAAGCGGCTATATTGAAAATTGGAACAAAGGTTCGGAAAAGATGAAAGGGTATAAAGCTAAAGAAATAATTGGCAAGAATTTTAGCATATTTTATACCAGAGAAGACAGGGAAAATGGAAAATCATCTTTTTTGATTGAGAAAGCTAAAACAACAGGGAATGCCCAGGATGAAGGCTGGCGTGTACGCAAGGATGGGTCTACTTTTTGGGCAAGGGTAACAATAACAGCAATAAAAGGTTATGATGGCGAAGTAATTGGCTTCACAAAAATTACCAGGGATTTGACAGCCTTAAAAAATGCCAATGACTCTATCGTGTTTCTCAAGAACGATTTGAGCAATCAAACTTTTGCAAACAAGCCATTGTAAAATTTTTTTATTTTTATGACACTCACCTCATTACAAGGAATACAAAAAATACATTTAATAGGCGTTGCGGGCACAGGCATGAGCGCCATTGCGCAATACCTTGCAGGCAGCTATAAAATCATCACTGGCAGCGACCGCTATTTCCACCTTTCAGAAAAAAACGAAACACAGGAAAAACTAGAAGCCGAAGGCATAGCCTGTTTTGTGCAAGACAGTAGCGGCATTGATAAAGAAACCCAACTCGTTGTTATTTCCACTGCCATTGAGGAAAGCAATGCGGAGATACAAAAAGCCAAGAGTTTGAACATCCCAATCATTAAAAGGGCCGAACTGCTCAGCTTGATACTGCAAGAAAAAAGAGGCATAGCCATTGGCGGCACTAGTGGCAAAAGCACCACCACCGCCATGCTGTTTGATATTTTAGAATATGCTGGTTTGCAGCCAGGCATCATCAGCGGTGCAGGGTTGGTACGCTTGCAGGAGCAAGGCAAAATAGGCAATGCCCAAGTGGGCAAAGGCGATTTTTTGGTAATAGAAGCTGATGAAAGCGATGGCTCTATCATCAACTACCACCCAGAAATTGGGATATTGCTAAACATCGACAAAGACCATAAGGAAATAAGCGAATTGCTACCCTTGTTTCAAACATTTAAAGCCAATAGCCAAGTATTTATTGTGAATGCTTCGCATGAATTGGCTGCCACTTTTTCCCAAGATAAAAAACAGGATTTTTCTAGTGATGCAACGATAGAGGCTGGCTACATAGCAGATAATTTTCAGCAGCAGGGTTTAGAAATACAGTTTACTATTAACGATGTACCATTTACATTGCACGCCATTGGCAAACACAATATGGAAAATGTGCTGGCAGCAGTTTGCGTTGCCAACCAACTGGGGGTAAGCCTAGCTACTTGCAGCGAAGCCATTACTGCATACAAGGGAATTTATCGCCGCAATCAGGTGTTAGGCAAGAAGGGGGGCATTTGGGTGATAGACGATTATGCCCACAACCCAGCTAAGGTAGCGGCTGCTATATTGGGCGTTCAACCATTGGCAGAAAAAGTAATTGCCTGGTTCCAGCCACATGGGTATGGCCCTACCCGCTTTTTACGGACAGATTTTGTAGAAGCCATTGCCGCAGCCCTAAGACCGCAAGACGAGATTTGGATGAGCGAGATATTCTACGCTGGCGGCACTGCCGTGAAAGACATCAGTGCCAACGACTTGATACAAGACATAAGAGCACTTGGCAAGCAAGCTTTTTTTGTTGATAATAGGGATGATTTGCTAGCTGACCTAGAAACTCATTTTACAGACAATTGCGTATTACTGCTTATGGGTGCAAGAGACCCAAGCTTGGATATTTTTGCAAAGGGAGTGTTTGCGGGGTTGGGATAATTTTGTAAATATCTTAAATAACCCTTTTTTAATACCTTTCCCTCATGGATATTAGTATCAACACACCGGCACTATTGTTCCCAGCCATCAGCTTGGTGATGCTGGCCTATACCAACCGTTTCCTAGCCTTGTCAAGCAGGGTAAGGTCGTTGCATGAATTGTATATAAAGCACGATAATAAACACATTATCCATGGGCAGATAAAAAACCTGCGCTACCGCTTGAAGTTAATCAGGAATATGCAGATGCTAGGCGTGCTGGCTTTTTTGTGCAGTATACTTTGCATGTACATGATTTACGCTGGTTACATGCTGATTGCCAATTGGATTTTTGCTGGTGGGATGCTTTCTTTTGCGGCATCGCTTTGCGTGTCTTTAATGGAAATAAACCTTAGCAACAAAGCCATAGAGCTAGAGCTTAGCGACATGGAAGGCCTTGAAGACCCGTCTGTATTACAATACATCAAAAAGAAATTCGATAGGGAGTAATCGTTTTCACTACATAGACTTTATGCGAAGAATTAAACGACGATTTCAACTGGTTGATTTTTTGTTTTTCGGTGGTTTATTTTTTTTGCTATTTCCCTTTTCCCCCTTTAACTCATTGATATTCAGTTTTTTATATTTTTAAAGCCTCATTTTTTATTATAATTTAAGTGAATTTTATGATAGTTTATTGATACTGGATTGATAGTTTTATGATAAGAAACTGATAATTTATTGATAAGAAACAGATAAGATTTTGATGGTGAATTATCATTTTCCTAAGCCAATTAACATCCGATGCAAGAGGCAAGGCCAAGATGCCACTAGTTGCTACTACTCAAGTATTTTTTCACCACATAGACACATAGTACACACAGATTTAAGCGAGTAAAAGAAAAAAACATAGTTTTTAACCTATTTTAAATTTCATTATATGACTATAAAAACTAAAAAGGCAAGCAAAATACTATGTTTAGTCTCTTTTCTTTTTTTCTTACCTATGTGGTGAGTAGTAACTCCAAGTTTACTGTAAAATTCGCATAGATAGGCATATAGCCCAAAATAAAAATCCTATATGGGGGGAATATGCCCCCATTAGCATCCCAAAATTCCCCCATATAGGATGCTTGCTTAGCAGCAAACAAAAGGGATTGACTATTGCAGGAATAAATATTTCGTACTTCTGCCAAATTGAAAACAATAAAAGCGAAATTCTGAAATGCACCCACTACGTCTTTCATAAAATAAATTTATCAATTCCTTAGCCACCAAAACCAAAATCCCTTATCTTCCGCACACAAACCGCCTCCCATCATGAAATTTATTTTAAAAACCTTGGTTTCATCTATCGGCGTACTTATTGCGTCTTATTTGTTAGACGGCATAAGTATAGACAGCACGCTTACCGCCGTATTTGTAGCTGCCGTGCTAGGTCTGCTCAACAATTTTATCAAGCCTATATTGATAGTGCTTACCATCCCCATTACCATTTTAACCTTTGGGCTATTCCTACTGGTTATTAATGTGTTGATTGTAAAATGGGCTTCAGACATAGTACCCGGATTTAAAGTAAGTGGCTGGTTTTCAGCATTGCTTTTCAGCTTGATTGTTTCTTTTGTTACCTCGCTTATAGAAGGTGCTATTAGGGATAATGCGGAGTAGTAGGCAAAATGGCAAGGATGCAAAGGGGAGAATAAAAAACTTAAACTCAGGTTTTCGTAATGTTAAACTACATAGGGTTTTGAACGCTATATAGTTTATACCTCGGCTAACGAATAAAATATTTTTCCCCACTACTGTAACTTTTACTCCTTTCCTGCGTACCAATACATATAAAGCAACATTTTTTACCTGTTTATGACCGAGAGACAATACAACCAATGTGTGAACGAGTATGCAGACAATGTGTACAGGTTCATCGTGAAAAACTTGCGGCATGAGGAGGACGCAAGGGATGTAGTGCAAACAGCCTTTGAAAAGCTGTGGCGGAACAGGGAGCAGGTAGAAAATGAAAAATGCAAGAGTTATTTGTTTACAGTGGCCTACAACCAAATGATAGACCATATCCGCAAGAACAAGCGTATAAGCTTAAAAGAAGATTTTGAAGACGAATCAAGGGCGGTGCACCAATCGTCGGGCAAGGAAACAAAAAAAGTGCTAATGGAAGCATTGAATAGGCTGAATGAAACACAAAGAAGCTTAGTAATGCTGAAAGACTATGAAGGGTATAGCTACGAAGAGATAAGCAAAATAATGGGGCTGAACGAAACACAGGTAAAGGTTTACCTGCACAGGGCGAGGTTGACCCTGCGGAATTATTTGGTAAGCCCCGATCATGTTTTGATGGAAGGTGGCGTAGGGGTTTAATCCACACCCCAGCCCCTAAAGGGGTGGAAGAAAGGAACAGGCATGGTAATTGGAAACATAAGGAATATAAACTTTAACCGGTTTAGTTTAAAAGTATCTTGGTAATACAATGAACATAAACATCAATAGTGATAATTACGAGGAATATTTCCTGCTGTATATAGACGGTGAGCTGCCTGCTAGCCAAAAAGCCATGGTAGAGGCATTTATAGCAAATCACCCAGCGTTGCGCAAAGAACTTGAATTGCTTCAAGGGGCTGTTTTGATGCCTAACGAAGAAGCGCTATCTTTTGACAAAAGCCTTCTTTTTAAAAACATTAATACATCTAACAATATCAATAGCCAAAATAGTGAAGAACAATTTTTGCTATATATTGACAATGAATTAAACGAAAAAGACAAAAAGGAAGTAGAAAAATTTTTATTGCAGCACCCTGCCGCCCAGGACTCCTTTGCCTTGCTGAAACAAACCAAGCTTGAACCAATAGCAATCCCACATCCCAATAAAAAGGAATTGTATAAAAAAGAAAGAAAGGTGGTTTATATGCAGTGGATGCGTGTAGCTGTGGCAGCAGTATTGGTTGGGCTAGGCTTTGTTTTATTTTCAGATTTGACAAACAACAACAAAAATAATCTTCCACCTTTGCATGTGGTATCATCCGAAAAAGTAGATAATGGCAGCAAGCCAACACTTTCACCTGAAAATACAGAAGCAGCACCTATTATTATTAAAAAGGATATTGGCGGATATGGCGTAAGCGCAGTTAATACTACCCGCAAGCAGCCATTAGCTGATGACGTTACAGAAACGGGTATAGAAAATGCAAATTTTTGGGAAGATGTGAAGTTGAAACGGAAGTATGTTGATAATAATGCACGTTCATCTGCCTCAAATCAGCATAACAAAACTGCGCCTGTTGTTTACGACAAATTGCCCATAAAAGATACAGATGCTTTTGTGTCGGACAGGACGCCGATGAAAGCTGGCAATAATACGATGACAGCAGCGAATCAAAATGCCTCGTATGCCAGCGGCAATGATGGAAATAATAAAAATAACCCAGCAATAATCAACAATAGCTTATCGCAAGCCACTGTGTATAAAGAATTGAATACCGATGATGACGACAGGAACATTAATGTAGGCAATATACAAATAGACAAAGACAAGCTAAGGGGCTTTCTAAGAAAAGCATCAAAGGTTTTGGGAGGCAATCATAAATAACATTTAGCATGAAAAGAATATATATGGCAGTGGTGCTGCTATTGATAGCTATATCGGGATTTTCGCAAACGGATACCACACAAAAAGAGGGGAATATAGATACCATAAAAGTGGGCAATTTTATTATTATAAAAAAGAATAAGCCGGGTAGCGGCTCTTCTAATGACAATGAGAAGCATGATAATAAGCATGTTACCGTAAATATTAATTTTTCTAATGGCGATAAAAACAAAAAGCCAAGTAGGATAAGCACCAACTGGTTGATATTTGACCTTGGCTTTGCTAATTATCAAGACAAGACCAACTATACCGCAGCCTTAGCAAAAGGGTATATTGATAGCAAGAGGCCTGTTGGCTCCAATTCGTTGGAATTGAATGGTGGCAAATCGTCCAACGTGAACATTTGGTTTTTTATGCAAAAGCTAGATGTTGCCAAAAAAGTAATTAACCTGAAATATGGGCTGGGCTTAGAAATGTACAACTTTCGGTTTGCAAACAATGTTAGCTACCGCAATGGGCCTGTGCCAACCATATTTACCGATTCTGTTAATTTTTCAAAAGATAAATTATATGCAAGCTACCTTACCATTCCATTGATGGTGAATATAAATACAAAGCCGTGCAGCAACAAAGCATTTAGTTTTAGTGCAGGCGTTAGCGCAGGGTATTTAATAGGCAGCCGCAACAAGCAAATAAGCAACGAGCGAGGCAAGCAAAAATTCAATGGTCCTTTTCAGCTAAACCCTTTCCGGTTAGCAGCTATTGGTGAAATTGGTGTAGGGTCGGTACGTTTGTATGGCAGCTACAGCCTAAATACATTGCACAAAGAAAGCACTGGCTTGGAGCAATATCCTTTTGCGATAGGCGTAAGGTTTAGTAAATGGTAAGTTTAATTAGGAATTAAGAACATAAAAGAATCTACATACTCATAATTCATAACTTATAATACATCATTCATAACTCTTTTGGTTTTCTCATGTTGTTTTAGAAACGCCTCTTTTCCAAGAGGCGTTTATTTTTTTAGGATATATACAGTAATTAAAACCTATAAGGTAGGCTGCACAGAATAGGCTTTAAAGACTTCGTACAGTTTTAAGCGAAGGTTTAACCACAAAGAACACAAAGTTTTTCGCAAAGAAGCACAAAGAAAGTTTCTTTTTAGGTAAGACGTTTCACTTAAAGGACACAAAGATTGGTGCGGTTAGACTACTAAGCAGTAAATTTACTTTTGCGTAAGTAGCTGAATACTGAACGAAGAAGAACCGCTGATTCTGAACAGCCTACCTATAAGGTTTTTGAAGCCTTATAGGTTTATTGGATGTCCCTTATCCTTCCAAGCCCATTTTTTCCAAAACAATACCGCTTACGCCAGTAGAAGAATACCCACCATCGTGAAACAGATTTTGCATGGTAACCATGCGGGTAAGGTCGGAGAAAAGGGTAATGCAATAGTTGGCACAATCTTCTGCAGTAGCATTGCCCAAGGGCGCAATGGCA
The DNA here is from genome assembly GCF_046546515.1 of Parasediminibacterium schistidii. NCBI lineage: Bacteria > Pseudomonadati > Bacteroidota > Chitinophagia > Chitinophagales > Chitinophagaceae > Parasediminibacterium > Parasediminibacterium schistidii. The sequence goes on from NZ_JBKHKJ010000002.1 coordinate 157,298, forward strand.
TTGGCATAATCAAAAAAGTCGCCAAAGCCTTTGATACCTGTGCCAGCGGTTGTTTTTGTAGGCGATTGGGATACCGTGTTTATGCGTACCTTCTTATCCAAGCCATAATGGTAGCCAAAGCTGCGGGCAATAGACTCCAGCATGGCTTTAATATCTGCCATATCTGTATAAAAAGGGTAGGTACGCTGTGCCGCCATATAAGTAAGGGCTACTACGCTGCCCCATTCGTTGATGGCATCTAACTTCTTGGCTACTGCCAGCATTTTGTGGAACGACAATGCAGACACATCAATGCCTTTTTGAAAAAACTCATAATTAGACTCGGTATAAGGTATTTTTTTGCGGATATTCACGCTCATTCCAATAGAATGCAGCACAAAATCTAGCTTGCCACCCAATACTTCCTGCGACTCAGTGAACAACTTAGTCAGGTCTTCTACGCTCGTAGCATCGGCAGGGATGATTTTCGAGTTTGTTTTTTCAGCCAATTTGTTTATTTCTCCCATCCGCATGGCAATTGGGGCATTGGTCAACACAAAGGTTGCACCTTCCTCATACGCTTTTTCAGCAACTTTCCAAGCAATAGAGTTTTCGTCTAGTGCGCCTGTTATAATCCCCCTTTTCCCTTTTAGTAAATTGTATGGCATAGCCTAAGATTAATAATTATTTGAAGCATCAAACATAATACTTAATTCTATAAAGCGTGCAGTTGCATTTTAGGCTAATCGCTTTTAAATTTTCATAAGCATTTCCAATATTGTATTTTATGTCAAATTTTTTTAAACGCTATTAGCCTGAGGCAAAAAGTTAGAAACGAGAAGCCAAAATCGCTACGGTAAAAAACTCATAATTGATAACTCCTTACTCTTACCTCTTTGCCCCTTTGCCTACTCATATTTCGCAGCCACCGTTATTTCCACGGCAGCAGCTATTACAGAACCAATATCTTTTCCTTTTATGCCATAGTCATTTAGCTTTATTTTAAAAGTACTTTTGGTATTCACTTTTCCTTTTTCTATAACCACTAAGCCAGCGGCTTTTGTTTTTTGGGTAACGCCCCTTATAGTGAGGTTGCCATCTACCATCACAGGGTAGGCACCGTCTTTTGCAAAGTTTACTGTGGCAATATTCACAATTGTGCCTTTAAATTCTGCTTTGGGGTACACATCGCTCTGCATGTATTCCTTACCATTGAAATGCTCCTGCATCAATTCATTTTCAAACTTAAAGCCTTTTATCAGCAGGCTGAACATAATTTGACCTTTGTCTGTCAGTTTGCTTTCGGCCTGGTTGTTTGTAGCTTCAATGTCTTCGGCTGCTGTGCTGGAAGCAAATTTTACCTGTGCCGACTTAGTCGAATATAGTTTTTGTGCCTGCAAGGCAATAGTAAATGCAAGGAAAAAACTGGCTATTAATATTAATTTTTTTATCATTCCACAACTGGTTTATTGTTTTGTAACAATGGCATCTATAATCACCACATCGCTTAAAAATCCTGTAACAATTCCTTTCACAGAAATAGTCGTGCCACCTTTTGCCTCTAGCAATTTATCGCCTTTTAAAGTACAAAACACATTGGAAAAGCTATCATCACTTTTTAAAGTTACAGTTGGTTTGCCATCCTGGTCTTTTTTTGCTTCCGTTACTTCACCTGTTACTTCTACGGCCTTGTTCAAATATTTTTTATTAGCAGCGGCTTCGTTTGCCTGAAATTCTTTTACTATATCTTTTGCTGTTACTACTATGGCCTGCTCGTCGGCAACGTCCCTTTTAAAATGGGTTGGCTTGTAGAATATAAAATACCATACGCCAATTAAGCCTATAACACCAGCTAGCAATACGCCAATAACAATCTTCTTCTTGTCCATTTTATTTATTCTTTTCTTGTTTAGAGTGCAAAAATAACTATTAGTGTGGGAAATGGGGCATTAACATTATCGAACTCACCCATATTATTACGAATTACAGTTAAAGAAGGTTGCTTTTATCCCCATCTATAGTTATGTCTTTTAGCTATTGCCTCCGAACGTTGTACCGCTTCAATTGTGCCAGGTTCTGGCCTTGGTTTTTTTGATGTTGTTTTCTTTTTTACAGAGGCAGTGGTTGCAACTACTTCTTTTTGTTGTTTTGTTGGCATATAGAAATTTTTTGTAATAATAATTGGAGTTTAGGTTTACAAAAATTTTTCGTAGTTAATGCTAAAAAGCATTCACCATGCCCATCGACTCCACAGCCATTTTAGCATTGTAGTCAAATGCTATTTGCTTGTAGTTTATCAAATCCACTATGGTGCCAATAAGGCACAAGCCGCCCGTAAACAAGTACAAAACGCCCATGCCTATTTGCCCTACCATAAAGCGTTGAATGCCCCCGGCAGCTACAAAACCAAGCACGCAACCTATTAAAATCACCTCCGATTTCTTTCTCTTGCCATTATAAACAGCTAAGAAGGTTTGTAGCTTGTCGTCAGTTAAATCTTTGGTAACAGCGTGTAAATAAGCAAGTTCCTCTGCCTCGATAGATGGGATAAGGTTAATGATTTTTGGCCTCATACAATTTTTTTTGGGTAAGTAATTGAATAATCCTATACAAGATAATAATTATTGCCAAAATTCCAAAGGGATGATGCAAAAAAGATTTTTTAAACTCCCCGTGCAGTGCATAGCGCATAGAGTGGCCAATGCCGCAACCCGGGCAATGGCTTAACCCAAGCCATTTGAAAAAACATAGGGAAGGTGCATTGGCATCTACTTTCATGAAATAAAGCACCACTAATGCCAATATAAAAAACAGCAGCTCCAAATGACGGGAGAACCATTTAATGGCTTGTTTCATGTTATAAAAATAATACTTAATGGCTACTTTCCAAAAGCACCCAAGTTGGTACTGAATATTTTCACGGCGATTGCCAGTAGTATCACCCCAAAAAACTTGCGGACGGCCAGTAACCCGGCTTCGCCCAATGCACGCTCGATGGGGTCTAGCAAAAGCAGCCCTATGTAAATGACAACAAGGTTGATTAGTATGCCCATGGTTATAATCCAGTCGTCATAGTTGGCTTTCAGGCTAATGATAGTGGTGAGCGTTCCGCTCCCTGCTATTAACGGGAAAGCAATGGGTACCATATTACTGGCCTGGGCATTTTTTTCGGCCTTGAATATTTCGTGCCCTAGTACCATTTCCAGCCCTACCAAAAAAATAACAATGGAACCACCAACGGCAAAAAACCTCACGTCTAGCCCAAGTATTTTAAGGAAGCCAGCCCCAAAAAATAAAAACAATACCATCAAAGCCCCCGATACCAGCGTGGCTAGCCACGCTTTGATGCCTCCTGATTTTTGCTTTATGGAAATTAAGGTGGGTATGGAGCCAACAATATCTATCACCGCAAAAAGGGTGAAGGTTACGGTAAGTATTTCGTTATAAGGACTGGTCATTGTTATTGTTTTAAGTTTTGTGTTTTAGGTTTTGTGTTTATCCAAGCATTTTATGTAGCCTTTGGATGATATGGCTATTAATTTAAAACTTAAAACACAAAATTTAAAACAACATTTAATCCCCGCATCTTTCAATGCCTGTTTTTGCCTTTTGATCCAACGAGTTTTTATATTCATGGTCTTTCATATCCAAGCATTTTTGGAAAAATGCTAGGGCTTCTTTTTTCTTTCCTTGGCGTTCATAAATCTCGCCTATTTGCAGTGCAGCTCTGGCTGCATAGTATTCACGCCTGTTTACGCCTATGCTTATGGCAGTGTTATAATATTGTATGGCTTCCTCGTTTTTGTGCATGTCGTCATAAATCCTGCCTAGCCTATATACATACTCCAATTTCTCTTCATCCGTTGCAAAGCTATTAATGCTTTTGCCGTTCAGTATTGCCAATGCTTCTGCATAATAGCCACCGTCTGACAGCATCCTCGATTTCAACAAAAGCATATTGGGCCAAATGCCGCTTTTGGCATCTTTCAAAGCCTGTTTGTCGGCATCGGTATCAGTTGCCCCTTTTTTTAGGATGTTTGCCCTAGCGTTTTCGGCGGCTCTTGTGTTGCCAGCCAAATAATAGCACCAACTTAGTTTTAGGTAAGTATCTTTTATATAAAACTTGCCTTTAAAACTTGCCAAATAACTTTCCAGGTATTTAGCTGCTTCCTGCACGTCTAGGTGGTAGAGTTTGATATAACCCATTTCATAATCCCAGATAGGCAGGTTGTAATATTCCGGCGACTTGTTCCTGTTGTTGATTATTTTTTCTGCCATCGCTAGCTGCTTGTCTGTGATGGCCAAATTGGCGGTCATGTATGCCAGCAGATAATTATTAACAAGGTCTAGTTTCTTGTTTTGTATAAATGTAAATACTTCCGGCTTTTTGTTTTCTATATTGTACAACAAATAGCAATAGATAAAAGCACTTTCGCTGCTCATTAGCTTTGCATAAGGGTCGCTGCTATTGGCAAAGCCTTTTAGCAATTTCATCCCTTCGTCTATGGACCCGCTAAGCCCCACAAAACTTGCAAAAAAAGAATAGCCGCTTGGTATGGTGGCAATAACGCTTTGCAGCCCACCATATATCAAATCGTTTGGGGCAAACGTGGGGAATATCTTTTTGTTTTCTTTTATCAACAGGAAGGCTTTGCGCACGTCCCAACTTGCCCGCCAGGTTTCTACAAACTTAATTTCGATAAATGCTTTTTGAAGATAGGCCATGCTGAGGCAATACCTATAAAAAGGGGAGTTTTGCTGCCCTTGCTCCAGCAGTTTTATGCGTTCTTCAATTTTTGGTTTCTTGATGGCATAGTCGGCCGCATCCTCACTAAAAAAAAGTGAGATTAGGTCAACATAACTATCTAAATAATAGGGGATAATGTTGTCAGGGTTTTGCTGCTTGGCTTTTTCTATCAAGGCTACGCCAGAAGCTACTTTTAGCTTAATAATTTCTTGGTAAGCCTGCTGGCAGGTGCTGTTAAACTCATATACTTTTTCGGCTTGTGCATGAGCAAACAAGCTGATAAGCAAAAAACAAAAGGTGCTGGTTATTTTGTTAATCATGCCTTGAAAATAAAAAAGAGCCACAAATTGCAGCTCTTTTATTAATTAAATTCTATGTGGTTATTCTTTTCAAAGAATTAATAATATTAAAAGCGATAGGTTTATTGGGTTTGCAAATTCTTAGCCAACTTTTCAAATACCTTAACGCTTAAAATTTATTTTACTTCTACGCTATCGTTCAAATCGGCGTCAATCAATATACGGCCACAGTTTTCGCAAACCACAATTTTCTTGTGCAGGCGTATTTCGCTTTGGCGTTGTGGGGGTATAGCATTGTAGCAACCGCCACAGGCATCCCTTTCCACAGGCACAACAGACAAACCATTGCGGTAGTTTTTGCGGATGCGGTCGTAGCTATACAGCAGCCTGTCTTCCACGCCAGCCCTTGCAGCCTCAGATAGTTTTACCAATGCCAATTCTTCTTTTTCTGTCTCGGCAATAATTTTTTCTAGCTCGCTTTTTTTATGGCCTAGTACGCCTTCCTTGGTAGCAATCTGTTTTTTTGATGCTTCTAATGCCTTGGCTTTTTCGCCTAGTTCTTCGTTAGCGTCTTTAATGTGCTTTTCTGCCAGTTTGTTTTCTAGCTGCATCATTTCTATTTCCTTGTTCAGGGCCTCGAACTCACGGCTGTTCTTTACGTTTTCGCTTTGCTTCTCGTATTTAGAAAGGGTGGATTCGCCTTCTTTTATCGCTTCTTTTTTGCTGTCGATAAACTCGGTTATGCCGTTTATTTCTTCTTCAATACGGGTACGGCGCGCGTGCAAACCCTGTATTTCATCTTCCAAATCGCTTACTTCAATGGGCAATTCGCCCCTCAGTACTTTTATTTGGTCTAGTTTAGTATCTACTTTCTGAAGCTTAATTAAGCCTACTAATTTTTCTTCAACTGAATAATCTTTTACTGCGGCCATTATATTTTATGCTTTTTTAGTCTATTATTAACCTCCTTAATACCTAATGCGTAACTAGTTTAACCTAATTTAAAATTCAAAATTCAAAATTTAAAATTTCTACACCCACAAAGCATTATAAAAAATAATGCACAGGATTGGTAACCACACCAGATTTTAGGACGGCAAAAGTAGGAAATTTAGGTTGTAAAATGCCAATTAATAAATCTACCGTATATTGCTCGCTTTCCCAGTGCCCAATATCGGCAATTACCAGCTTGTTTTCTGCATCAAAAAACTCGTGGTATTTCACATCGGCCGTTATGTAAAAGTCTGCATCAACGGCTATTGCCTTGCCAATTAAAAAACTGCCAGCCCCTCCGCAAATAGCCACTTTTGAAACATTTTTGCCCAATAATGGCGTGTGCCGTATGGCTTGCAGGCCAAATGCTTTTTTAATATGGGCAAGAAAATCAAGTTCCGGCATTTCTTCTGGCAGATGGCCAACCATGCCGCTGCCTACCTGCTTGTGTTCATTGGCAAGGGGTATAATATCGTAAGCCACTTCCTCATAAGGGTGCGCAGCTATTAAAACTTTAACAACTTGTTTTTGCATGTAAGCAGGAAAAATCATTTCCAGCTTTCTTTCCTGCTCCTCATGCCGCTGCCCTTTATCACCTATAAATGGGTTAGCAGCTTCGTTGGCCTTGTAAGTGCCTGTGCCTTCCGCTGAAAAACTCACTTCGCTATAATTGCCCATGATGCCAATGCCCGCATCAAACAGCGCCTTCCTTACTTGTTCCACATGGGCTATTGGTATGTATGTAATAAGCTTGGCCAGCAGGTTTGTTTTTGGCGATAGTATTTGTGTATTCACCAATCCCAGCGCATTGGCAATGGCATTGTTCACGCCCAGCAGCACATTGTCGGCATTGGTATGGATGGCATAAATGGCAATGTCGTTTTTTATGGCCGTAATAATGGCTTGCTCCACATAGTTTTTGCCATTTATTTTTTTCAGCCCACCAAAAACAATAGGGTGGTGCGCCACCACCATGTTGCAGCCATTGGCAACCGCTTCCAGCACCACGGCCTCGGTAGCATCCAAGGTGCACAATACGCCTGTGCAGGCCCAGCCAGCACTGCCCGTGATAAGGCCACAATTGTCGTAGCTTTCCTGGTAAGAAGGCGGGGCAAAATTTTCTAATGCTTGTATAATGGAGGCAATGGGTAGGTGCTGCATGATTGATGAAAAGGTTTAGTACTGATATGATTTTGCCAAAACGGAACTATATAAAGCGTACTAACCCAGTGCAATTTTAAGCAATTTGCCACGAAAGTACAAAGCTAAAAAGAGGCAGGGTGCGTAAAGGACACAAGGCCAGTTTTTTTGAGTATGTTGCAGTCTTAATAAATTGAAAATGCCAAGCACCATCCCGGGTAAACATTTCAACAATCCCCTAATTTCATAAATCCAAGTACAGGCAGATGGAAAAAAAATTTGAAATAGTAACGGATGTACTGCTTCAAGCATATAGCGAAGCAGTAGGTGCAGAATTGTTGAATAGATACAAACAATTGGAAGATAGCGAGCTAAGCATAGATACGTTCAGTTTTTACACTTCGGTATCGGCTGTATTTTCATCAAAAATAGAAGGCGAGCCGATAGAATTAGACAGCTATGTAAAGCATAAAAGATTTGGAATAGAATTTTTGCCAGACTACACTAGAAAAATAGATGACTTATACGATGCGTATCAATTTGCAAAAGCAAATCCTTGTAATAAAAAGAATATAGAAAAGGTACACAAAATTTTAACCCTTCATATTTTACCCAAAACTAAACAAGGAAAAGTACGAACAAGTAATATGTATGTAACTACCAGCGATGGAAGGATTGAATATGTGGCAGCACCGCCCGTTATCGTTGTTAAGGAAATGGACAAATTTTATACTGATTTAGCATACCTCCTTTCGGCCAAGCTAAGTGTTGCAGCCGTTTTTTACTATGCAGCCTTATTGCATTTGGTGTTTGTAAAAATCCATCCGTTTGATGATGGAAATGGAAGGGCATCGCGATTGATAGAAAAATGGTTTTTAGCAGAAAAATTGGGCGAAAAAGCTTGGCTTATCCAATCTGAAAAAAACTATTATGCAAACCACCAAACTTATTACAGGAATATACGCTTGTTGGGCTTGGAGTATGAAAATTTAGATTATGAAAAAGCAATACCTTTTTTGCTAATGCTTCCACAATCATTAATTTTTGAATAACGATTTATCCTATTGGTCTGTGAGGCATCGCATACTGAAAAAAAAGGGCGAATACGGTAGATGCGGCAGCGAACATTAATTGTTGGGGCTTGTGGGGTAGCGGGGAAGGCCAAGATATTGTAAATAGTACATTGGATATATTATAATTAAAGTCATATCGTTTATCCTAAACTATGTTTCTCTTTGCAAACAAAAAACCACTTTGTAAAATCAGTTATTATGTGCCATTCCCCATTATTTAAATAGCTTATGTTTTTAAGTTTCTTAGCAATATTTTTACTCTTTATTTACAACTTTGCCAAATTAGATTTTTTACTAAACGCACTTTTGCATATTCGCATTTAATAATTATCTTTATCCTATGACAGGTATAACACTAACTATAAAAGATGAAACTGTAGGAGGCAACATCATAAATAAAATAGATGTTTCTTTTGCAAGTGAATTAACTACAATTAAAGATATTATAGCGGCAAGAGTAAAAGCAGAAGTTGATTTGTACAATCAGCAATTACCTCTTTATTTCAAAGGTCTTGTTCAACCTAGTGATGCAGAAACAACCCTGAATGGGTATAAACTAAAGGATAAACGCAAAGTAGATACTGAAAAACAATGCTATATTGCTTTTGAAGCATTCTATAAAAATGCTTATTTTATACTTGTTGATAATATTCAGGCTGAAGCATTAGATCAAATGGTGGTAATTAACCCACAAACCAACATCAGTTTTATTAAACTAACTCCTTTGGTAGGAGGATAACCTTTTTATTTTATGGGCTTTTTTGATTTTTTAAAGAAGGCAGCACAAACAATACCACCTATTTTTTCTAGTACAGTGGCTGAAGAAATTATTGAGCAGGCTTATCGTGATTATAAGGACCAAAATATTAATTATTGGGACATTAAACCACATACATCTACTGCATTTACAGAAGGTTTATTAAAACTAAACGATAAACAAAAAGTAGCGTTTATTTTAGAAGCAGTAAAGCAGTGTCACAAGCTTAATAGCAATAGAACTAGTTGGAGTTCTCAGGATAAAAATTGGGTCATATATAATATTTGGAATGCTTATATGCAGCATTTGCTCCGAACCAAAATATTGATGGATGACGATGACATTACTACAATATTAGAAGCATTTGATAATTACAGCCTATACAGCTCTAAAAACGTATTACATTGGCCAGTTACACTTTTAATCACACAGATTGAGAGGCAGTGCAAGCAAGAACCCGCATCACCGATACTTATTAAAATATTGAACAATTTTAAAGAAGTAGTAAGGAAAAGTGGCAACAATTACAACCTAAAAGATACCATTAAGGTAATTGAAAAAATTGACAATATTATTTTCATTGCTTCTAACAATGAAACCACGGTGAAACCAACTTGGTTTATGGGTGATGACCCATTTGCTACTTATGCAAATGAGTACATTAAACAAATGCCTGAAGCCAAACAACAATTATGGTTTACATTAATGTTGCATAGTCAACGTGGCTCGGGCAGTAGCCCATCTGCAAAATTTTTGAATGAAACCCGACAAGCAGTAAAGGATTTGGGTGACGAAGCGTTTAAGCTACAAATGAATGAGTGGTTTCATTTTATTACTGCCTTGAAAGAAGAAATTACTGAACATGTAAATGTATATAATGGCAGGGAATATCGCCATCATTCTTCCCATTTTTTAGCATCCCCTAATATTGATATGATCAAGGGTTTTGTATGGATGTGCACCCCTTTCCACAATAAAACTACTTTACTGCATATTGCTCAATTAGCAGAGCGATGTTTTAGGAAAATACCAGGAAAAGGACCGGCAGCCGCTGCAATAGGGAATGCATGTATTTATGTGCTCGCCAATGTAAAAGGGCTAGATGGTGTTGGTCATCTATCAAGGTTAAGATTACGAATAAAACAAAATACAACCCAAGCCCTGATAGAGAAATACCTCAACAAAGCAGCAGCAGAACAAGGAGTAAGTATTCACGAAATAGAAGATTTGGCAGTAGATGACTACGGCCTAACAAATGCGGAGCGAAGTTGGGATTTTGATGGTTATACTGCCACATTACGCATAACCGGTTCTAACAAAACTACATTTAGTTGGTATAAGCCCGATGGTAGCTTGCAGAAAGCAGTACCAAGCTTTGTAAAAGAAAAACATGCCACTAAACTAAAAAAAGTAAAAGAACTTATTAAGCAGGTAGAACTTACTGTTTCCGCACAGAGAGATCGCATAGATCGCATGTTAAAAATAGACAGGACATTTACTTGGCAACAGTTTACAACCTTATATTTTAATCATGGGCTAATGCGCTATTTAACCAATAAGCTTATTTGGTCTTTTGAACAAGATGGGCAAAAGCAAGCTATTATTTTTTTAAATGAGAAATGGGTTCATCCACAAGGAGAATTAATGTTTGCGCCCAATGATAGTACTATTGTCAAATTATGGCATCCTGTATTTGAACCTATTGCTAATATACAAGCATGGCGAACCTTTTTGATAGAACAACAAATAATACAGCCTATAAAACAGGCGTTTAGGGAAGTATATTTACTAACTGATGCAGAAATCAATACCCGCACCTATAGCAATAGGATGGCGGCACATATTTTAAAACAACATCAGTTTAATTCCTTAGCCAAGTTGAGAGGTTGGAAGTATAGCTTAATGGGCGCTTATGACGATGGCAGGAGTAATGAATCTGCCAGTTTAATCCTGCCAGAAGTTAGCTTACGTGCAGAATATTGGATAAACGAAATAAATGCAGACGATGCTTTTAATGAAACAGGTATATGGCTATATATATCTACAGACCAAGTTAGGTTTGTAAATACAAGCACAAATGAAGTGGTTGCACTTATTGATGTGCCTCCACTTGTACTGAGTGAAGTGATGCGTGACGTAGATCTTTTTGTAGGGGTAGCAAGTGTAGGTAACGACCCAGCATGGCGAGACAATGGAGGTTTGCCTGCATATAGGGATTATTGGCAATCATATTCTTTTGGCGAACTAACCGAAGTCGCAAAAACGAGAAAGACTATCCTTGAGAGGTTGGTACCTCGACTAAAGATTGCTTCTGTGTGTAGTATACAGGATAAATTTTTAGTTGTTAAAGGGAAATTAAGAACTTATAAAATACATATTGGTAGTACCAATATATTAATGGAGCCCAATGATCAATACTTGTGCATTGTTCCAGATCGTTCATCTGCTGGTACCGCAACACCTAATAATGTTTTTCTTCCATTTGAGGGGGATAACGGCATTTCACTCATTATTAGTAAAGCATTATTATTAGCTGCAGATGACGCAATTACAGACACATCCATAACTTCACAGATAAAACGGAAATGATTGATACAGCTAGATATTTGTCGCAAATAGTAGTGCCTAATGTAGGTAGCAAAGGACAGCAGGCAATACAGCAAGCGAAAATATTAGTTGTAGGTGCAGGAGGTTTGGGCTGTCCGGTAATTACTTATCTTACAGCTATGGGCATTGGCATAATTGGCATTGTAGATGACGATATTGTAAGAATAGGGAATCTACATCGACAGGTTTTATATTCGGAAGTGCAAGTAGGGCAATTAAAGGTATTTGCAGCAAAAGAAAAATTAAATGCACAAAATGCAACTGTGAACATTTTACCTTTTAATACGCGGCTCACCCAAGAAAATGCCGCAGCCTTGATTGAGCCATTTGACATAATAATTGACTGCACTGATAACACTCCCACTCGGTATATAATAGATGAGGTTACGTACAATTTACAGAAGCCTTGGGTATATGCGGCTGTATTACAACAAGAAGGGCAAGTCGCCGTATTTAACTACCAAAACGGTCTAAGATACAGCCATGTATTTGCGGATGAAAGCGTTTTTGCTAAACAAGATAATTGTGCTATTGCTGGAATCATGGGGTATACTACAGGTATTGTAGGCTGCTTACAAGTAAATGAAACCATTAAAATAATATTAGGAAGTAATAATACGCTTAATGGCTTTGTATTATCTATTGACTTGCAAACGCTAGTGATGCGTAAATGGAAGATTAAACATTAAGTTAAGAATTGCCTCAGCTAGCGCACGTTACAAAAAAATGATGCTACCGCACGTCTTTAACGTAAGGGTTCGCTTAGGTCATTTACAAATTGCAGGAGGGCTAAAAATCAAAGGCTTTACAAAGTCTCGCTGTCCCTCCTGTCTCCCATCATGGGGGCATTTTGGGCTACTCATGGGGGAAATATGCCCCCATATAGGATTTTGCTTTTTTATTATCGCTCCATCAATGCTAATTTTAGGGTTAATGGACAAAATAGTTGGTAAAATTCCCTGTAATTGAAGCTATAACTGTGTTATAGGCAATTAAAGCCTTTCAGGTAAAATATTGAGTACTAAAACTCCATGTGAAATGCAATGTAGGCAAGGGTTTTATGAGTTTTTTTAAGGCATTGGAACTCGGAAAGTATCAACTATTTTGTCCATTACGCCTAATTTTACAATAAACCAGCCTTGCCCTAGTGTAGGAATTGACCATTAAATAGTTTCTAATAGATTGGTCAAACGAGGCATTTATTATAAAGCAACTTGTTTTTTGTCGGGGGGTAGCTCCCCCTCGCCTTTTCCTGCTCCCTCTCCCCTTGGAGAGGGCTGGGGTGAGGTCGGGGTTGGGGGTGCAGGTCTAACCCCGTTGCTTAGCCAAGTGTGGTTATTTTTAACATCGAAATTAAAAAGTTATAATATGTTATTTTTACGCAAAAAGTAAGCAGAAAGTATGCACCTTTTATGCATAAAGTAAGCACAAAATACGCAAAAAGTAAGCATAAAATACGCACCAAATACGCATACTTAAAAACACAAAAACACTGATTTTCAATGAGTTATATGCCAGGAAGGCCTAAAAATTAAAATCCGGGTAAAAATGCCATGCCAAATAAAGGGGGCAATGCCCCAAAAAGGGTGAAAAAAGTTGTCCACTTTATTTCTAATAGGGCGGGCTCAAAAAAAGCAGCCTACTTTCACACCGCACCCTAAAAACATGGTTCATAAAAAAGGATATAATGCTAGTTTCATGAAAGTGCATCTGTTTCCATACCATCAATTTTCCTAGTGGTTAGTGTTCCATTAACCACTAGGAAAAGGTATTTTAAATTTTATAAAATGTTAAATTAAGGGTTAGCTTTGTGAAGGATAAGCGCTATATGCAATAAATGAAACGGGAAGTGCCAAGCGGTAAATACACGCCCGATTTTTATATAAGAAATTTATCTTGGGCACAATGCACAAATGGTTAACGATTGCTTTTATTATCTTCTTTTTTGTACAGCCTGTACATACAATTGCGCAGCCTCAATGCAATATCAAGCATTTTTCTACAGCTAATGGCCTTTCAGACAATAGGGTCATGTACATCATTAAAGACCATGAAGGGTTTATGTGGATGGGTACTTGGGCGGGCATTAACAGGTTTGATGGGCAAAACTTTACAACTTTCAAATCTTATCCCGGCGACCAATCTGAATTAAAAAGCAACCGAATAGATTTCATTGTGGAAGATAAGCTAGGGTTTCTTTGGTTAAAAGCATATGACAAGCAAGTTTATCGGTTTGATAAGAAAACAGGGGTTTTCCTCTCTGTTTCCAAGCGGATGCAAACCGAAAATGGTGGGGATGGCAGCGTGGAAAAGATAATGCCGCTTCAAAACAATGAAATGGCCATAACCACTAAAAAGCAAGGGTTTTATTTGGTTGCTGCCCTCCAATCAGATAGCTTGGTTTGCAAGCGTTTCTCAAAAGCGGAAAGAGGTGAGCGGAAACTGCCGTCGGATAGTATTACATGTTTTTTTCAGGACAGCTACGCTAGGTTGTGGTTGGCTACCAACCTTGGGCTTAGTTGTTTTAAACGAGGTGAAAATGGCGAATATGAAAAAGTAAGCATTTTAAACACGCTGCAAAATGCAGGTGTAACTTGCATCAATGAAAGTGCAGGTATTATATGGTTTGGCACAAAGGATGGCAAATTGATAAGCCTTGATAAAGCTTCTGGAAAAATTGCCTCATACAATGCTAGCAATTCACAAATAAATGCACTAAAAGGCTCTGCAAACAATAAGGATTTATACCTTTCTACCGCTGCGGGTGAAGTGATAACCTATACTTATGCTACCTCAAAACTCTTTACAATTGGGGTTTTGCCAGGTATAGAATTGCTGTCTATTTACGAAGATCATCGTGGGATGCTTTGGGTTGAACCTAAAAAGGAAGGCGTGGTTTTATTTAATCCACAACAGAAAACGGTTAAACATTTCATACAGCACAATTATTCTTACTACCTGCAAGAGGACGAGAAATACCATGTTTTTGAAGATTCCAAAGGAATGGTATGGGTAAATATGAAAGGCTGCGGGTTTGGGTATTATGATGTAGCAAATGCTACATTCAAATCATTCTTCAACGAGCAAGATTCTTCTGAAAAGAAGTTTTCTAATATGGTGGTTGGAGATTATTTCGACCCTGATGGCATATTGTGGCTTGCGAGCGACGAGGGTGGGCTCGAAAAAATTGTGTTCCCTTCCAACCACTTTAACCATGCAAAACTAACAGCAAAAGCTACCCGCAAAGCAGAAAATGAAGTGAGGGGGCTTTATTCCGATAAAGAAGGCCGGGTATGGATTACAGTAAAGTCGAAGGAAATTTATTTGTTAGAGAATGGCAGCATCAAGCGGTGGCCGCTTTTAGAGAACCTGCTTCCAAAGGTGGGTGATGGAGGGGTATATGCAATAGGTGGGGTGTACACAGTAGGGGGTGTATATGCTATTTTAGAAGACAGAAAAGGTAATATTTGGTTTGGCACAAAAGGGGCAGGCCTTTTTAAAGCTACACCTTTAGATGCAAAAAAAACAAATTATCAAATTACGCATTTTGTGGCCGATGCCAAGAACCCTTATGCTATCAGTAGCAATTTGATTTATTCCTTGCTGGAAGATAAACTAGGCAGGATTTGGGTAGGTACTTATGGGGGTGGGGTAAATTTGATTGATGAGGAAGGGGCAGGGGTTAAATTTTATAACAGAGAGAATGTATTTAAAAAATACCCAGTAAATGCCTGTGGCAGGGTAAGGCGCTTGGCTTGTGACAATGTTGGCCGTATTTGGATAGGCACTACCGAAGGCTTGCTTTTATTCGACCCTATGCAGCCAAATTTTTTTAATTCGCCCTTTGTGCGTTACAATAAAATACCGGGTAAAAAAGAAAGCCTAGGGGGCAACGATATTCAATTTATTTACAAAGACCACAAAAATACCATGTGGGTGCTTACTTCCTCTGGTGGCTTGAACAAGGCCGTCATAAACAACCCTATGCAATCGCTTAGTTTTATAAACTATTCCGTAAAAGATGGCTTGCCCAGCGATTATTTATTAAGCTGCATAGAGGATAGCAAAGGGTTCCTTTGGATTGCTACTTTAAATGGGCTTGCACGTTTTAACCTTGCTACGGGTATATTCAGGAACTTTGATGCCGATGTATTGCCAGACGTTAATTTTTCTGAAGCTTCTTGCACTGCCACCCAGGCGGGTGAGTTTATTTTTGGCACAACAACTGGTTATTTGCAGTTTAACCCACTTACCATTGTTGACCATAAGATTAATGCCAACATTGCTCTTACAAACCTCCAGATAAACAACCAGGATGTATTTCCCGGAGAGCAGTCTTCCCCTTTGCGTTATTCAGTGAACAATACCGATAAAATTACCTTGCATTATAATGAAAATGTGGTTAGTATCGACTATGCAGTGCTAGATTATCGTTCTGAAGTTAAAGAGTCATATTCTTTTCGTTTAATTGGGCTTGATTCGGCATGGAGAAACAACAAAGCCCAAAGAAGGGCTACTTACACCAACCTTTCACCAGGAGATTATACCTTTCAGGTAAGAGCTGATAATGGCGAAGTGTATAGCAATGCGCCTGTAAAGTCTATTGCCATAATCATATTGCCACCCCCGTGGAAAACATGGTGGGCTTACCTTATTTATGCTGCATTGTCTATCATTGTGTTAGGGGCAATCAGGAAATATGCGCTTGACATGTTGAAGCTAAGGCAACGGATTATTATTGACCAAAAGCTAGCTGATGTGCGATTGGCTTTTTTTACGAATATATCACACGAATTGCGCACGCCGCTTACATTAATATTGAACCCGCTGGAAGAAATATCAAAAAAGGAAAGTTTATCTTATCAGGGAAGCCAAAACTTAAACTTGGTGCGGAAAAATGCCCAACGGATGAAGCGGTTTATTAACCAGCTTTTGGATTTGCGGAAAATAGAAAGCGGGAAATCTACTTTAACACTAAGTAATGTAGAGTTGGTTGCTTTTGTAAAAAGGGTAGCTACTTATTTTGCTGAAGTAGCTGAAAGGAAACAAATCACTTTGAAGGTAGAACCGCAGGACAGGCAGCTATTTGCATGGATAGATGCAGAAAAAATGGACATTGTTATTTATAATATCTTGGGCAATGCATTCAAGTTTACCCCTAACGGGAAAAATATTTATGTTAAAATAAGATATATAGAGGCGAATGCTGCTGTAATAATAGAAATAATTGATGAGGGCGTAGGGGTGGCCGCCAATGAATTGAGTGATATTTTTAATTTGTATTATGAAGGGCAGCACAAAGAAAGCAATGGTTTAAAAGGCACAGGTATAGGGCTGGCACTTTCAAAAGAGATAGTACAATTGCACCATGGAACAATTTCTGCTAAAAATAATATTAGTAATAGTGCTGGGTTGGCAGTGAAAATTGAACTCAAGCAAGGGAAAGCACATTTTGAAAAGGATAAGGTAAACTTCATGGATACCATCCCCGAATTTGAAAAAGCTGTGTTTAGTGGGCAGCTTCAGGAAAATAGCAATAGCGAAGGTAGCGACCTAGAAAATAAAGATTTGCCATTGCTGTTGCTTGTGGAAGACAATTCAGACCTGCGGTCATTCCTGAAAATACAATTGGGTAGTAATTATAGGGTAGAAGCGGCAGAAAATGGCCTGGAAGGCCTGGAAAAAGCATTGGCATTGTTGCCCGATGTCGTTTTAAGTGATGTGATGATGCCAGTGATGGACGGCATTCAAATGCTGGATAGGCTAAAGAATAACCCTGCTACCAGCCATATACCTGTTGTTTTGTTATCTGCCAAGTTTTCTGTAGAAAGTCAAATTGAAGGGCTGAACTATGGTGCAGACCATTATATTGCCAAGCCCTTTCAAAATGAGTATTTAATTGCTTCGTTGAACAACCTGATATTACAGCGCAAAAGATTGTTCGAGTCGATCTTAAAAGGGAAAAAGGAAATAGATATTAGTCCATCATCTATCACTATTACTTCCAATGATGAACAATTCCTTCAAAAAGTAATCGGTATTGTAGAAGAGAAGATGGCTGATACCCAGTTTAACATAGATGTAGTTGCTGACTCGATGAATATGAGCCGCTCACCATTTTATAAGAAATTAAAAAGCCTCAGCGGCCTTAGCCCAGTAGAATTTGTAAAAGAAATAAGGCTGAAGCGCAGCCTCCAATATTTAGATGCGGGCGAGCATAACATAGCCACCATTACCTACGAGGTTGGTTTCAATAGTACAAAGTACTTTAGCACTTGTTTCAAACAACGCTTTGGTCAAAGCCCATCAGATTATATTAAAGCGAATAACAAAGCTGTTTCTTAGTTATGTGCAGACGCTTTCATCAATCTTAGCTCGTCAGCCGCACCCCTGCTTGTGCCTTACAAAAAAGGCTTTAAAAGAATAAAATAACCTATGTCCCCCTCTCTTTTTTCTTTATATTTAGGCTATATGCCTACTGTGGTGGCGAGTGGGAAGAATTAAATTAATATATAACAAAAGGCATACAGAAGAATACCTCCCGTATGCCTTTTTTAAATAAATTAAAATTCTATCTTACAAACCAAACAATCCTTTATTCAGCAATTGCAGGGTTTTTATTTTATACTCACTGTTTACTAGCAATGAAATATTGTGCGGGCTGCCGCCATAGCTTACCATGCGCACAGGCACTTCTGCCATCGACTCGAACAAGCGTTGCAACACGTGGTCTGTCTTGGCTATCTCGTTGCCTACAATAGAAACAATCGTTTGGCCTTTGTCTACCTCTACTGTGCCAAATGGTTCCAGTTCTTTTACTATTTCTTCTAAAAAAGTATCTGAATCAATGGTAACAGATACTGCCACTTCCGATGTGGTTACCATGTCTATGCTGGTGCGGTATTTTTCAAACACTTCAAACACCTTGCGCAAAAAGCCATAAGCCAGCAACATGCGGCTGCTCTTTATTTTAATGGCAATAATGCCATCTTTTGCCGCTACTGCTTTTACGCCTACGCTTCCGGCATCCTCTGTTATTACGGTGCCTTCTGCATCGGGCTGCATAGTGTTCAATAGTTTTACAGGCACGTTCATTTGCTGTGCCGGCCAAATACAGGTAGGGTGCAAAATCTTAGCCCCGAAATAAGCTAGTTCAGCAGCTTCGTCAAACGATATTTGCTTGATGGCCACGGTTTTATCCACCACGCGAGGGTCGTTGTTGTGCATACCGTCTATGTCTGTCCATATCTCGCACACTGTAGCTTGTATAGCTGCCGCAATTAGGGATGCGGTATAGTCGCTGCCGCCACGTTTCAGGTTGTCCACCTCGCCACGGGCATTGCGGCAGATATAGCCTTGCGTTACAAACAGTTTTTTATCTGCATGATGTTTCAATATCTGGCTTAGTTTCACCTTTATGCTCCCCAACTGCGGTTCTTCGTTAGCATCAATGGTCATGAAATCCAAGGCAGGCAATAATAAATGGTCTATCCCTTGCTCTTCAAGAAATACGGAGAACAGTTTGGTACTCAGCAACTCACCTTGTGCAAGAATATCTTTGTTCAAGGCTTCGCTAAAGGAAATACGGAGAATGATGTTTAAAAATTCGAAATGCTCCGTAACAATGGCGTTTGCTTTTTCACGGCCTGCTTCTGTGGTGGCCAATTGCAGCACGAAAGAACGGTAATGTGCTTCCAAAGTGTCAATGGCCTGTTTTGCCCCAACCCGGTCGCTATGTGCTAAAAAATTGCTGATACCTACTAGGGAATTAGTTGTGCCGCTTAAAGCACTCAATACTACTATCTTAGGTTCGTCTGTTTTTGTAATCAGTTGTGCTACTTGGTGCATACGTTCTGGCTTGCCTACGCTGGTGCCACCAAACTTCATAATTTTCATAAAGACCTGTTCTTTTTTTGTTGGTGCAAATATAGTAGTGGTAAGTCATAAGTGGCTTTTTTGGGTTTTTACTTACCACTTATGACTTATCACTACTTGTCCATTATCCTAATAATATCTTTTGCAAAATAAGTAGCTATCAAATCGGCACCTGCCCTTTTAATAGAAGTAAGCACTTCCACAATGGCCTTGTCCTCGTCTATCCAGCCCATTTTGGCAGCGGCTTTTACCATGGCGTATTCGCCACTTATGTTGTAGGCGCTTACGGGTATGTCCACAGCATTTTTTACCTCTCGGATAATGTCTAGGTAAGATAGGGCAGGTTTTACCATCACGATGTCGGCACCTTCTTCCACGTCCATCAGGGTTTCTTTTAAGGCTTCCAAGCGGTTGCTGTAATCCATCTGGTAGGTCTTTTTGTCGCCAAAGCCTGGGGCAGAGTCTAGTGCATCCCTGAACGGGCCATAAAAGCAAGAAGCATACTTTGCACTATAAGCCATGATGCCTGTTTTAGTAAAGTTGTTCTGCTCTAATGCCTGCCTAATGGCGGCAATGCGGCCATCCATCATGTCGCTGGGTGCTACAAAGTCTGCCCCCGCAGCAGCATGGCTTACGCTCATTTCGGCCAGTATTTCCACTGTAATATCATTCACAATTTCGCCATTCTCCACAACGCCGTCATGCCCATCGGAAGAGAATGGGTCCAGAGCTACGTCTGTCATAATCAACATGCCCGGCACCGCATCTTTAATGGCTTTTATGCTGCGCTGCATTAGCCCGTTAGGATTTACGGCTTCCTTGCCGTATTTGTCTTTTACCTCGTCTTTGCATTTTACAAACAGCAAAATGCTTTTCAGCCCCATTGCCCAAAGGCTTTTTACTTCGGCAACGGTATTGTCTAGGCTTAGGCGGTAATAGCCGGGCATAGAAAGTATTTCGTCTTTTACATTGCAGCCTTCCACAATAAAAAGCGGCACAATAAAATCTTGGGGCTGTAAAATGGTTTCTGCCACCATTGCCCTGATGGCTTGCGACTGGCGGAGTATCCTATTGCGGCGGTTTAATATCATAGTGGTGAGAACTAAGTGATAAGTAGTAAGTTATTTCGTTAAGCAAATTAAACCTATAAGATTTCAAAAACCTTATGAGTTTATGCGTTTTAATCTTCTGGCTATATGCAATATTAGTGAGGGATTTGCTTTTTTAGTTATATCCATTTGCAAATTATAGGATATTTTACAGTTTACTGATAAACAAAACCAATATTCCTCCGGTTGAAGCCAGAGGCTATAACATTAGTCATACCTATGGCATTTCACTTTTATTTATAACTGATAATTCTTCTCCTTGCCTCCTTCGTATTAAAAGATTCCACCTTTGTAAAACGTTTCAACCCAATGTGCATCATGCTTAGTTCATCACCTTCGGCAAAACTATTCAGGGCATCTTTGCCAGCTTTGTTAATGCGGTCGGCAGCATCGTATATATAGGTTTTTACCATGTCTGCTTGAAAAGCAGTGGCATCTGCACCTAGCTTATCAGCAAGTTTTAGCAAGCGCAGCAAGGCACTTTCTGAGTGGAAGGTTTCTATTGCCATGTCGGCAATATTCATCAGCACTTCTTGTTCTTTATCCAATTGCGCCATCAGTTTTTGCACGGCTGCGCCTGCCACCAGCAGGATGGCTTTTTTAAAATTGGCTATACATTTTATTTCTTTGGCAAAAAGCCCTTCTTCCTCATTGCCAAAATCGGGTATGCTCATCAGTTCTTTTTGAACTGCCATGGCAGGCCCCATCAAATCTAGCTTGCCTTTCATGGCACGTTTTAGCAGCATGTCCACTACCAGCAGGCGGTTTATCTCGTTAGTGCCTTCAAAAATACGGTTGATGCGGCTATCCCTGTAGGCTTTGCTTACTAGGTATTCATCGCTAAAGCCATTGCCGCCATGCACCTGCACCGCTTCGTCCACCACAAAATCCAATACTTCGCTGCCAAACACTTTTAGCATGGCACATTCTATGGCAAATTCCTCCGCTGCGCCTAACAAGGCTTGGTTAGCCGGAATGCCCTCTTTTTCCAACGAATGTTCTTTTTCGTTTACCCAATTGGCTACCCTGTACAAGGCACTTTCACTTACCCATATACGGATGTACATCTCGGCAATTTTGTGCTTGATAGCCCCAAATTTTGCGATGGGCATGTGGAACTGTTCACGGGTGTTGGCATATTCCAAAGCCATGTCGGCAACTATTTTTGCACTGCCAATGGTAGCGGCATTTAGTTTTAAACGTCCAATATTTAAGATATTGAAAGCAATGATATGGCCACGACCAATTTCGCCCAATACATTTTCCACAGGTACTTTGCAATCCTGAAAAAACAATTGGACAGTAGATGAGCCTTTGATGCCCATTTTATGTTCTTCTTCGCCTTGTGTAAAGCCTTCAAAGCCCCGTTCTACAATAAAAGCGGTGAATTTGTCGCCATCTATTTTTGCAAATACGGTATATACATCCGCAAAACCACCGTTTGTTATCCAGCATTTTTGCCCGCTCAGTATATAATTTTTGCCGTCTTTACTCAATTTTGCAGATGTTTTGGCACTTAGTGCATCGCTGCCGCTGTTTGGCTCGGTAAGCCCGTAGGAACCTTTCCATTCGCCGCTGGCCAGCTTTGGGATATATTTTTGTTTTTGTTCCTCCGTGCCAAAATACAAGATAGGCAATGTGCCTATACCTGTATGGGCAGACACCGCTACACTAAAGGAATACCCCCCACCCAAGCCTTCGCTTACTATGGTAGCCGTTATAAAATCTTTTCCCAATCCGCCTAAGGCTTCAGGTAAGGATGTTGCCAGCAGCCCTTGATTGCCCGCTTTTTCCAGCAATGAAGGCATCAAGCCGGGTTCAAGGCTGTCAATCCTGTTGAGCAGGGGGTGTACTTCTGCCGCCAAAAACTGGTGGCACATATCCATCACCATGGTTTGTTCCTCGTCAAAATCTTCCGGTATAAATGTTTGGAAGGGGTTACTTTCTTTAACTATCCATTCGCCGCCGTTCAAAGCAGTTTTTGCTGCAATACCCATAGTGGTATTGCCGGTTGTTTGTTCACTATTATTTGGCATGGTACAAGCTTTTTAGTATCGTTAAATTTGCTTGTATAAAGTTAGGTTGTATTTTGTATTGTAGTGTTAAAGTTTTTGTTACCACGCATGTATTTTTTCGGCACAAAAACTCAAAGGCTCAAAGTGGCACGAAGAAAAGAACCTGCTTTATGAAATCCAATACCCGTTAACCTTATTTTCCTTTGAACTTCTTCGTGTTTTTTGTGCCTTCGTGCAAATTATTCAAAATTGCACTGGAGTTCTAACGCACTTTTAAATCACCTAAAACAAGACATACTGCCAGCAAAACCTAGTTTTCCCAATCCCGACATGCTATATTAGCAGTTGTTTTTGCAAAAGCCTGATTATTGTTGCATTATTGCATTAGTTGGAAAACATTCATTTTAAACCACCCGAATGAAAATATTAATAAAATATCTTTCCCCTTACCGCTGGCAATTGGCGCTGGCAATGCTTTTGGCTGCTATAAACCAAGTTTTCTCGCTGCTAGACCCTACCATTTTTGGTAAAATAATAGACTTTTTAAATACGTCTGGCACCTTGAGCAAAAAGGGATTTGTTACCAATACTACTATTACTAAAGATTTCTTTATTAAGCATATTGCCGTGCTGATGGGCATGTCCATAGGCGTTGCAATGGTGTCCCGCATAGCCAAATCGTTTCAGGACTATGTGGTAAATGTAGTGGTGCAAAAGTTTGGTGCAAAGGTTTTTACCGATGGATTAAAACATTCTATGCGGTTGCCTTACCAAGATTTTGCCGACCAGCGCAGTGGCGAAACCCTGTCTATACTGCAAAAAGTAAGGCAAGACAGCAGCCAGTTTATTGGCTATTTTATCAACGTGCTTTTCCCTATCCTAGTGGGTGTTGTTTTCTTGATTGTAGTGGCGGTTTCTATCCACTGGAGCTTATTGCTGGTATATTTTGTAGGAATCCTTATTTTAACCTTTCTTGTAGGGGCATTGAGCAAAAAAATAAAAGCCATCCAATCTAAAATAGTAAAAGAAACAGCTGCTTTAGCAGGTAGCACCACAGAGAGCCTACGCAATATAGAACTAATCAAAAGCCTTGGCCTTACCCAGCAGGAGGTAAAACGCTTGAATACCAATACCTACAAAATACTAGGCTTGGAATTGTCGAAGGTAAAACGGGTACGCAGTATTGCTTTCCTGCAAGGCACTACTGTGCACTTTATACGCATTATTATCCTTTCTATACTTACTTATATTGTTTTTGCTGGCAGGCTTACCACCGGGCAATTGATTTCCATGCAGTTTTACAGCTTTTTCATTTTTGGCCCATTGCAGGAGCTAGGCAGCATCATTACATCATACAGGGAAGCCGAAACGTCTATCAACAATTTTGACAACCTGATGAAAAAGCCTGTGGACCACAAGCCAGATGCGCCCTTAGAGGTAGGCGACATAGCAGAACTGTCTTTTGAAAACGTTTCTTTCCAGCATACCACGGCGCAATACAAGGCCTTGGAAAACATCACCTTTAGCGTTGAAAAAGGCGAGACCATTGCATTTGTAGGCCCCAGCGGGGCTGGCAAAAGCACATTGGTAAAACTGCTGGTAGGCCTGTACAGGCCTGTGGAGGGCGATATTTTTTACAATGGCAAGCATGGCAACGAGATAGACTTTGACGAACTAAGGGGGCAAATAGGTTTTGTAACCCAAGACACGCAGCTTTTTAGCGGCACTATCAAGGAAAACTTATTGTTTGCAGCACCAGGCGCCACGGAAGAAGACCTTTGGGATGCGCTGCACAAAGCAAGTTGCGAAAACCTGCTGCAAAGGGCAGAGCATGGCTTGGACACGATGATTGGCGAAGGCGGATTGAAACTAAGTGGCGGCGAAAAACAGCGGTTGTCTATTGCCCGTGCATTGATACGCAGGCCTAGGTTATTGATTTTTGACGAAGCAACTTCTGCATTGGATTCATTGACCGAAGAGGCCATTACCAATACCATCAGGGTTATTTCAGAAGAAAAAAACCAAGTTACGGTGATGATTGCCCACAGGCTTAGTACCATCATGCACGCCGACAGGATTTATGTGCTGGAAAAAGGGCAAATAGTAGAAATGGGCAGCCACGCAGAATTATTAGTAGAAAAGGGTTTGTACTATGCCATGTGGAGGCAACAAATTGGCGAAAGAAAAGCAATAATGGCATAGATTTTTCTTCTCACCGCACAGGCTCATAGATTTAAAAGACATAAAAGAGCATTTAGGTAAGATAGGCAGACATAGGCTTTGTTTCCTTTTTTGCAAGCCTATGTAGGCTTATGCAAGCGAAGCACTTTCTTTAAGCTATATGGCTATGTGGCGAAATAAAACAATAAAGTGCCTCTTGAAGCTTCTTGCTTTAGTGGCAAAAAACACCTCAGTAGCAACGAAGATTTAACGGGTGCATAAAAGTTTTTCGCTTTGTGGCGATATTCCTTAATCTTTAAAAACCTTATCTTTGTGCCAGAAATGCCCTTGCTAAAAAACTAGATTAAACACATTTTACAAGCTATCAACTAGTATTTGCATCGATGTTCTTTTTTTATTAATATTAAGATAGTTTTAGCTTAAAAAATTAGCCTTGTATTGATGGCTGTATAATACGCAAAAATTACGCACAAAATGAGCATGAAATACGCAAAAAGTATGCACGAATCACTCAAAAAATATGCACAAAATAGGCACAAAATACGCATTAAAATTTGCCATTATTGTTGATAATCAATGATTTAAAGATGAGGGGACGTTTTTTCAAAAAATCGCAAATAGGAAAAAGAACCGAAAATTGTCAAAACTGAAACTATTTTAATAAAAAACCCAGAAAAAGTAATAGTATAGAAATTGTATAAGTGTCCTCGTTTTGCATCCCATCTTATTGCCCATGGGGTGTATGTTCCAGCTTTTTGGGATAATTGGTGGGCAGGGTTATAGTAGGGTATTTTTTCACTAAAAAGCGAAAAACTTTTATGCACCCGATTTAACTGCCCCACATCCATTTCTTGTGTAACTTTGCTTTTGATTGTTGCCATTTTATGAAAAAAAGTATTGTCTTTACTTGCCTTGTTTTTGCGATGCTGTCTTGTAGCAAAAACAGTACTACTACTACTCCTCCTACGCCTAGTGACACATTAGTTATAGTACACCCACCACTTGTAGATACGGTTGCACAATATGGCACACCTTTTACCAATGTACCCGATAAGCAAGACGCCATTATTTACCAAGTAAACATACGCGCCTTTAGCTCACAAGGTTTTGCAGGGGTAACAGCAAGGCTAGATTCTATAAAGGCGTTGGGCATCAATGTGGTTTACCTGATGCCTATTTACCCGGTTGGCACTTTAAAGGCTGTTAATTCCCCCTATTGCATAAAAGATTACAAAGCAGTAAATACAGAGTTTGGCACGCTGGCAGATTTGCGTGCATTAATAGACGGCGCACATGCCCGCAACATGAGCGTTATTTTAGACTGGGTAGCCAACCATACCTCGTGGGACAATGCCTGGGTTGCCGCACACAAAGACTGGTACTTGCAAGATGGCGCTGGGAATATCCTTAGCCCACCAAATACAGGCTATACCGATGTTGCACAGCTAAATTTTACCAATGCAGCCATGCGGCTTGAAATGATAAAAGACATGAAATATTGGGTGTATAGTGCCAATATAGACGGCTTCCGGTGCGATTATGCAGACGGACCGCCAGCAAATTTCTGGGGCCAAGCAATAGACACCTTGCGTAATATCAGCTCTCACAAATTACTGATGCTGGCCGAAAGCGATGCAAGCAGCCTTTTTAGTGCAGGGTTCGATTTTACTTTTGGGTTCAATTTTTATGGGCAGATGAAATCTGTTTTTAGCAGTAATAGTTTGGTGCAGAATATTGACAACCTAAATACTTCCGAATATGCCAATGCTAGTAATGGCCAGCAAATAGTACGCTACCTTACCAACCACGATGTAAATGGTTCCGATGGTACGCCTTTGGATTTATTTGGCGGCAAAACTGGTTCCATAGCTGCTTTTGTAGTGGTCGCCTATATGAAAAGCGTACCAATGATGTACAATGGGCAAGAAGTAGGATTCCCAACTAAAATTATTTTCCCATTTACGGGTACTAAAATTACTTGGAACATAAACCCAGATATTACGGCAGAATACAAAAAAATATTGGCATTCAGGAATAGCAGCAAAGCCATCAGGCAAGGAACGCTTGTTTCTTATAGCTCTGCGGATGTTTGTGCTTTTACGAAGTCTATAACTGGTGAAAAGGTGTTTGTATTATCAAATTTACGAAATAATACCCTCACTTACACCTTGCCTAGCGCATTGGTTAGCACCAGCTGGACGAACGTATTTACGGGGGTTAGTGTAAGTTTAGGAACACAGGTTAGTTTGCAGCCCTATAGCTATTTGGTGTTGAAGCAGTAAATTTCACTTCCACTCCTTACCTTTAACCCATGGACAAACAATATAAACTAGACCGTACAGCCGTAACAGCCCTGAGCTTTGAGCAGGCAGACGACCACACGAGTTACTGGCAAGATAAAACACCAAATGAAAGGCTGAATGCTGCTTGTTTCCTAATCAACCAAATTTATGGCGTAACCGCACAAACAAAAGTGGACAGGACTGTTATTACCTGCCGTAAACACAAAATATCTTAAACCCAATGCTATGGGCGACATTTTTAATAACGACTTTCGGGATTTTATTGATGCCTTGAACAACCATCAGGTAGAATACATCTTAGTAGGTGGATACGCCGTTATTTTACATGGCTATATCAGAAGCACGGCAGACATGGACGTATGGGTTAATAAAACACCTAGCAATTACGAAAAACTTAAACGTGCATATAAAGAATTTGGTGCGCCCATTTTTTCAAAAGAAGATTTTTTAGGTGACACATATGATGTTTGGGCTATTGGGGTAGCTCCAAATAGAATTGATATTATGAATGCAGTTAAGGGCGTTTTATTTGAAGAAGCATTTAATAAATGCCAAATATTTCACCAAGGGGCAACCGCCGTTAGGTATATTCACCTAAACCATCTCCTAAAGGCAAAAGAAGCTGCTGGGAGGTTTAAAGACAAAGCCGACATTGAACAATTGACGAGAAATCAAGATGAACAATAAAATATCACTTATTATCAACACGATTTATCCCACCCTCTTACACCATCAACGTAAAATAAAACCTGCTCCCCACCCCAATTTCGCTATCCACATGAATGCTACCTCCTTGGGCTTCTATAAATTCCTTGCTGATAGAAAGACCTAGACCGGTACCTGTTTTGCCATTGCCTGGCACTTGGAAATAACGCTCGAAAATTTTATCCTTGTATTTGGTATCAATGCCTATTCCATAGTCTTTTACGGCAAATAGTACTTTGTTGCTTTCTTTCAGTATTTCTATTTGTATTTCGCCATTTTCAGGTGTATAACGAAGGGCATTGGTCAGGAAATTTATTAAAACCCAAGCGGTTTTTTCTTTGTCTGCTTTTACATTGGGCAATCCTGCAATAGCATTTATTTTTATGGTCACTTGTTTTTGGTCGGCCTGCACTTTTACTGCATCTAAGGCATATTGCAAAATGTCATAAGGCCTGCAAGGTTGGATGCTTAGCTGGATATTGCCTGTTTCTACTTGCGACATATTCAACAATTCGCCTGTTATTTTCAAAAGCCTATTGCTGTCATCTTTAATGCCTTCTATTAGCTGTTGTTGCTCTTCGTTCAATTCTCCCGTGCTGCTGCTTTGCAACAATTGCAGACTCATTTTAATAGCGGAAATAGGTGTCTTTAATTCATGGGAAACCGTGGCAATAAAATTTGTTTTAGCCTCATTCAATTCATGGAATGGGGTAATGTTACGCAACACAATTACCTCACCAATTAC
This sequence comes from Parasediminibacterium schistidii, assembly GCF_046546515.1. NCBI lineage: Bacteria > Pseudomonadati > Bacteroidota > Chitinophagia > Chitinophagales > Chitinophagaceae > Parasediminibacterium > Parasediminibacterium schistidii. The sequence goes on from NZ_JBKHKJ010000002.1 coordinate 185,826, forward strand.
TTGTTCATCATTGCTTACTTTAATAATGTCTTTGTTAAAATAGCTTTCTTTATTGTCGGCATATATTTTTAATTCGTGGTGGTCGTCATTTTGTAGCAAGCGCCTCATTAAATCATTTTTCAAGGCGATGTCTGGGGCATATTGACCAATAATTTCTTTTTCTTTTAAGCCAAGCATTTTTTCTGACACAGCGTTTAAAAACAAGATGTTTTTACGTTCGTCAAAACCCATAATGCCGTCTTTCATTTGATTAATGATTGTTTCAATGCGGCTTTTCTCAAATTTTATCTTAGCCAGATTACTATGCTCATACTCATGTAGTTTTTCTGCCATGGTATTGATGGAGTCTGCCAGTTCCTTGAACTCATCGTCCTGTTCCATGTGTATCCGGTTGCTATAATTTTTATTGGCAATTTCACGGATACCCCTCGACAAAGTTTTTACTGGTGTAGAAATTACATCAGGAAAATTGATGGTAAGGGTGAAAGAAATAATGGTCAATACAGAAAAAATGATGGTCAACCAAAAAATGGCACTACTAGCCGTTTTCTGCGCCGTTTCGTTTTTGTGCAGTATGGCATTTTGGTTAAGGTTATTAATTATCTGTATTGACTGCCGCAGTTCCCTGTAATTGCTGCTGTCTTTAGGTTTTTGCTTCAATTCCTCAAAATTGGTACGGAGCGATTTGGTGGCTTCCTCTTCCCCAAACTCAGTAATATTCTTCTCTTGTTTGGTCAGATTTGCCTCAAAATCAGCAAAAGCCTTTTTATTTTCAGGCAATTCATCCAATGCCCTCAGCATATTATTGTCATAAACAAGGGTTTCATAGTTGTTCTTCAATATCTTGTCTGCATCTATGCTGAGCCTGTTGATAGATACGATGCCAAGGATACCGAACACCAGTATCACGATGAACAGGAAGCCAATGCCAACGGTCAACTTAGTTTTTAATTTCATTACGATAGTATTACGATGTCTATTTCCGATGCAGACAATTTGTTTAATAATTGATTGAACACTGCGGTACTCAATATTACGTTCATCAGGTTCAAATGTGGCTTGCCAATGCAGATGGTGGTAATATTTTTTTGCGCTGCGGCTTCAAAAATACCTTTTGCAATGTTCTTGTTTTTTATTTTAATAATCTCGGCTCCAAGTTCGGCAGCCATTTTGAAATTGTTAATCAAATGCCGTTGTGCTGCCAATCCTATTTTATCGCCATCCTCATCAGGGGTTTGTACATATAGCAAAAACCATTTGCTGTGGTAATAAGATGCCAAGCGTGCCGATTTACGGATTACCTTTTTTGCAATTTCGTGGTTGCTGCTAATGCAAGCCAAAAAGCGCTCCGTTTTCAGGTGCGCATTGCGGGGCAGTTCTGTTTCTATCTTGCGCTCTACCTGGCTGGCCACTTCCTTCAGTGCCAATTCCCGAAGCTGCAATATTTTTTCGCTCTGGAAAAAATTGCGCAACGAAATTTCTACTTTGTCGGGGGTATAAATTTTGCCTTCTTTTAGGCGGGTAATCAGTTCATCTGCCGTTAAATCTATGTTTACTACTTCGTCTGCCTGTTGCAGCACGCTGTCGGGTATCCTTTCTGCTACGTCTATGCCCGTAATGGTTTTTACTTCTCCATTCAGGCTTTCTATATGCTGTATGTTCACGGCACTTATTACGTTGATGCCCATATCTAGTATGTCCATCACGTCCTGCCAACGCTTTTCGTTTTTACTGCCTTCAATGTTGGTGTGTGCTAGTTCATCTACCACTACTATCTCGGGGTGCAGGTTTATTACCGCCTGCACGTCAAACTCTTCCAGTTCCTTGCCTTTGTAAAACAATTTACGCCGGGGTATCAGGGGCAACCCTTCCAGCAATTCATGGGTTTCCTTGCGGTTGTGTGTTTCTATATACCCAATCTTTACATCCACGCCATTCCTTAGCAGGGTATGCGCTTCCTGCAACATGCGGTAGGTTTTGCCTACCCCGGCACTCATCCCCATGTATATCTTAAACTTCCCCCGCCTGCTTTTGCGGATGAGGTCTAAAAAATGTTCGGCACTTTTTTCTTCTTCAGGCATAATAGTAGTCGTTAGTAGTCAGTAGTCAGTGGTCAGTAGTCAGTAACAAGTCGTCAGTAAGATTGATCCCTACTGAAGAGCCTATGTCTGACTACTGACCACTGACTACTCATTTAATTTTATCTAAATCCACATTCAAAGCCAATACATTTATCTTTTCAGTACCCAACAAACCAGCCAATGGCTTTTCAATGTGCGAATTTACCAAAGTGGTTACTTGTTCTGCAGATAATTTGCGTGCTTTTGCAATCCTATCTACTTGTACCAATGCACTTTGTACGGTAATATTGGGATCCAAACCACTACCAGATGAAGTTACCAAGTCAGAAGGGATATCGGCTTTTTTAACAGTAGGGTTGTGTACTAAGAAACTGTCAATCCTATCTTGAACTTGTTTTAAGTAATCAGGATTAGTAGGTCCTTTGTTGCTTCCAGAAGAACCTGCTGCATTGTAACCAGCCGCAGAAGGACGGCCGTTAAAGTATTTATCTTGCGTAAAACCTTGGCCTTCTAAGGCATAGCCTTTCACTTTGCCATCTACCACTACAGTTTGCCCCTCGCCTTTGTTGGGGGCTATCTGGGCAAAGCCCAAGATGATTAAAGAATATAACCCGCAAAACACAACGATACTGATACCAGTAAGTTTTAATGCGGGGAGAATATGTGTTTTCATTTTATTTGCTTTAAATTTGAGAAAATTATTTGTTATGTACAGGAAGATAATTGATGTTTTAAGCGAGGATAATCTTCAAGTTCAACTACCAAAAGAATACTTAAACAAACAAGTAGAAGTTATAGCTTTTGAATTGGATGAGGACATAAAAGGAAAGCCTGCTAAAGAGTTTGATGAAGCCATTTCATTTTTTGATTCTTTAAATGTTGACATGCGTAATTTTAAATTTAACCGTGATGAAGCTAATGAACGATAGATATTTTCTTGATTCTAATGTCATTTTATACCTAAATGATGAAGCTGGTTCTTTAAAAAAGGAAAAAGTCAAAATATTACTTCAGTCAAATCCATTTATAAGTAGTCAAGTAATCTTTGAATGCCTTAATGTTTGTTTAAGGAAATTTAAATACCCAAAAGAAAAAGCCATCCTCTTTGTAAAAAGCCTTTTTAAAACATGTACAATTTTAAATGAAGAAAAAGAAACCTGTTTATTAGCCATTGAGTTGTTCGCTAAGCACCAACTACAAGTATATGATTCCAAAATCATTGCGTCTGCTTTAGATGCTGGCTGTGTTACACTATTTTCGGAAGACCTACAGAATGGACTGGTTATTAATAATAAACTAACCATCATAAATCCTTTTTTAGAAAACTAATCTTGTATGTCAAACTCCAGAAACAAAACACCCATCATTGGTTATACAACAGCGACATCTGATAAACCTGGCAAAAAACAAGCGTTTAGAAGGTTTAGAAGAAAAACAAAAGTTGAATTACAACAAGGCAAAGAACTTTTCACTATTCATACCAAACAAACTACAGCTTGGGATATGCCAAAGGATGGAAAACATTATGTTAAAGATATTGACATTAAGTTTTTAAGGAAATGACTGTACGGAAATTATTAAAACCAAACACTTACCAGCATATCCAACAATTTAATACCAATAAAAGGAACTACCACGCCACCCAAACCATAAATCAGCAAATTCCTTCTTAACAATGCACTCGCACCAATTGGTTTATAAGCTACACCTTTTAGAGCCAAAGGAATCAATGCAGGTATAATGATGGCATTAAAAATAACGGCTGAAAGGATAGCGCTTTCTGGACTGTGCAGCTTCATTACATTTAGGCTTTGCAAGCCTGGCAAAGAAGCAATGAACAATGCCGGAACAATGGCGAAATATTTGGCTACGTCGTTTGCAATGGAAAAAGTGGTTAAAGTACCCCTTGTCATCAATAACTGTTTACCTATTTCTACTATTTCAATGAGCTTGGTAGGGTCGTTGTCCAAATCTACCATGTTGCCTGCTTCTTTTGCTGCTGCTGTACCGCTGTTCATGGCAACTCCTACGTCCGCTTGGGCAAGAGCGGGGGCATCGTTTGTACCGTCGCCCATCATCGCTACTAGTTTGCCACCTTGTTGCTCACGCTTAATGTAATTCATTTTATCCTCGGGTTTCGCCTCGGCAATAAAGTCGTCCACACCTGCTTTTTCAGCTATAAACTTGGCAGTTAAGGGATTGTCACCAGTAACCATTACTGTTTTCACACCCATTTTGCGTAAGCGTTCAAAACGTTCTTGTATGCCGGGCTTAATAATATCTTGCAATTCTATTACACCCAGTATCTGTTCGTTTTGAGAAACTACCAATGGGGTGCCACCATTAGAAGCTATCTTTTTTACTTGCTCAGCAGTTTCTGGTGGGAATGAATGACCAGCCTTTTCAGCAATTTTCCTTATGGAATCAGCCGCTCCTTTCCTTACCCTTAGCCCAGTTGGTAGGTCTATACCACTACACCTTGTTTCGGCTGTAAATTCTATAAATACGGCACCCGTAATATTGAATTGGTCTTTGCCAAGGTTGGCCAATTCTATAATTGACTTCCCTTCTGGTGTTTCATCTGCAAGGGAGGATAATGCACAAGCATCAATAAATGCTTTTTCATCTACCCCGTTGGCAGGCCAAAAGTTGGTAGCCTTTCTGTTACCAATGGTGATGGTACCTGTTTTATCCAATAACAACGTATCTAAGTCACCCGCTGTTTCTACTGCTTTACCACTTTTGGTAATTACGTTTGCCCTCAAGGCCCTGTCCATCCCCGCAATACCAATGGCACTTAACAAGCCACCTATGGTTGTAGGTATCAAGCAAACGAATAAAGAGATAAACGCTGCAATGGTGATAGGCGTGCTGGCATAGTCGCCAAATGGTTTTAAGGTAACGCATACAATGATAAACACTAGCGTGAAACCAGCCAACAAAATAGTCAATGCTATTTCGTTTGGTGTTTTTTGACGGCTGGCACCTTCTACCAAGGCAATCATTTTATCCAAGAAGCTTTCGCCTGGCTCGGTGGTTACCCTTACCTTAATCCTATCTGACAATACTTTTGTACCGCCTGTAACAGAACTTTTATCGCCACCAGACTCCCTGATTACAGGGGCAGACTCACCAGTGATGGCACTTTCATCTATGGTGGCAATACCTTCTATTATTTCACCATCCATGGGTATGGTATCACCCGTTTCGCAAAGGAACACATCGCCTTTGCGCAGTTGTGATGAAGGCACAATTTTTATTTCGTTCACGAATATGTCGCCTACGGCTTGTATCCATTTGGCAGGGGTTTCTTCCCTTGTCTTGCGGAGGCTGTCTGCTTGTGCCTTGCCCCTTGCCTCAGCTATGGCTTCGGCAAAGTTGGCGAATAGCAGGGTAACGAATAACACCCCAAAAACAATCAGGTTATAGGCCAAGCTGCCTTGTGTTTTATCACCTGTAATAATCCAGATACACACGCCGAGCATTACGGCTGTGCCTATTTCCACCGTAAACATGACCGGGTTGCGGAACATTATTTTCGGGTTCAGCTTGATGAAAGACTGTTTTAAGGCCTCCTTCACCAAGGCTGGTTCGAAGAGTTTGTTTGACTTTGTTGACATTTTATTTAGTTTAAATGTTGAATTATAAATTACCTCGCCCCAACCCCTCTCCAAGCGAGGGGGCAAAGCCCGCCTCCATTGGGGAAGTTCCTTTAAGGATGTAGGGTTACTTCAAGTTAAAATACTCTGCTATTGGCCCCAGTGTTAAAGCAGGGAAGAATGACAAGGCTGCAATAATGAAAATAACAGCGAAAATCATTACACCGAAGGTGGCAGTATCTGTTTTCAATGTACCTGCGCTTTCTGGTACATATTTTTTATTGGCAAGGATGCCTGCAATGGCTACTGGCCCAATAATCGGTAAGAACCTACCTAGCAACATCACAATACCGCAGGTAATATTCCACCAAGGGGTATTATCTCCCAGGCCTTCAAATCCACTACCGTTATTGGCGGAGGAAGAAGTGTACTCGTACAGCATCTCGCTAAAGCCATGGTTACCGGGATTATTCAACCAACCACCGTAGGTTGTTGCATCATGGGCAATTAGATAGCTAGCTAAAGCAGTGCCTACCAATATTAAGAAAGGGTGCAATAGTGCAATAATGGCGGCTATCTTCATTTCCTTGGCTTCTATCTTTTTTCCGAGGAACTCAGGCGTTCTACCTACCATCAATCCACTAATAAATACCGCAATGATGATGAAGATGTAGAAGTTTAAAAAGCCTACCCCAACCCCTCCGTAAAAGGAGTTAATCATCATGCCCAGCAAGCAAAACATACCCGTAAGCGGCGTAAAGCTGTCGTGCATGGCATTTACCGAACCGTTGGATGTTACAGTAGTAGTGATGCCCCAATAAGCCGAAGCAGCAGGGCCAAAACGTACTTCCTTGCCTTCCATGCTACCAAAGTTTTGGATGATGCCCATTTTGCCAATGGCAGGATTGCCCTTCATTTCCAAATAGACGGATGGTACTACAAACAGCAGGAAGCCGATGGTCATAATGCCAAACACCATCCATGCAAACCGCATCCTTTTGATTACATAGCCAAGGGTAAACACCAAGGCAATAGGTATCAAGATAATCAATACGTTTTCCACGATGTTGGTAAAGTAGCTGGGGTTTTCGAGCGGGTGCGCAGAGTTGGCACCAAAAAAGCCGCCACCATTAGTACCAAGCTGCTTAATGGCAACTAAGGCAGCGGCTGGCCCTCTACTAACCGAGATGGTATCTCCTTGCACGGAGATAAACTGATCTTTTCCTTTAAACGTCATCGGTGTGCCGCTAAACAGCAATACCACCGCTATAATGATAGACAAAGGCAACAATACCCTTGTTAAGGATTTGATGAATAAGTTGTAAAAATTGCCTACCAAAGCCAAGCCATCATTGCCTTTTTGGAAGATTTGGTTGGGTTTCATGTGCAGGAATACAGCGGCACAAGCAGCCATGCCCGCAGCGGCACTAACAAACTGCCACAACATCAATATTAACTGTCCCAAATAAGACAAGCCGCTTTCGCCAGAATAGTGCTGCAAATTGGTGTTGGAGATAAAACTGATAGAGGTGTTAAAGGCCAAATCCGCAGTCATGGATGGGTTGCCATCAGGGTTGAGGGGTAATAAGCCTTGTGTCATCAACACAATCATAGAAAGCAAAAACCAAACTAGGTTGATGGTGAGCAAGGCCAGCAGGTGCTGCTTCCAGTTCATGCCTTTTTCGGGTTTAATTCCGCCTAGTTTAAAAAACAATTTGTCTAAGGGGTTCAGCAAGGCATCTGGCCAAGTGGCGTCCCCACAATAAACTTTGCCCATATAGCGGCCCAGCGGTATGGCCAAAGCCACCGTGAGCAAAAACATAAGCACTACGCCGAGGATTTCTGTGTTCATAATTTAATTTTTAGTGGTAAGTAGTAAGTAATAAGTGGTAAGTATTTAGACGTGTGTTTTTGGCCGAAGGCCATACTTATTACTTACTACTTACCACTTATTACTTTTGTGTTTTAGAATTTTTCTGGTTTTACTAATACATAACAGATGTAACAAAACACCAGTATGGAAATGATAAATAAAGCTGCCATGGTAAATGTGGTTTTAAATTTTGTCGAAAACATCAATTGATTTGTAGAAAAGTGCAAAGCCTACTAGGCCTGCTGCGATTAAGATTGCAGTGAGCATTTTTTTATTTTTTAGTGAGTAAATAACATTTTGATGCGTATAAAAGCGAGATAAAGCAGCCCTATGGAAATAGCCCAAACAATAGCGATAGCTATAAAATCTATCACTGTTTCTTTGTTTATCCTCAGCCCTATTTTGTTTTGCTTTTCCATTTCAGGTTGTTTGGTATTGCATAGCCAAACAGAATGCCGCAAGATTTTTTCATTTTGAAAAAATGGCTGAAATGCTTTGCTGTATTGATTTTTAGTATATTTAAAGTATCATTTTGTTATAATTATTGGTGTTTTTTACCGTGCCGATATGAGGGTGTTTTTTCAAAATGGCAGGGTGGGTGGGGTTAGTAGCAGCGAGTAATAAAAACTATTCCTTATTCCTTGTATCTATCATTATGGTTACGGGTCCATCATTCAGCAATGCCACTTTCATGTCGGCTCCAAAAACACCCGTTTGTATGGGCTTGCCTAGGTCTTTTTCTAGTTGCGCAATCATGGCTTGGTACATGGGTATGGCAAAATCGGGCTTGCTGGCTTTTAGGTAAGAGGGGCGGTTGCCTTTTTTGGTGCTTGCAAACAAGGTAAACTGGCTAATCAGGAGAATGTCCCCGCCAATGTCCAGTACGCTTTTGTTCATTACCCCATCTTCGTCATTAAAAATGCGGAGGTTGCCTATTTTATTGCTAAGCCAAATTGTGTCATCTGCGGTATCGGCATCTTCTATGCCCAGCAATACCAACAAGCCATTTTTTATAATGCCCGTTATGCTGCCTTCTACTGTTACAGAGGCTTCTGTTACTCGCTGGATTACTGCTCTCATATAAGGTTGCAAGTTAAATAATTTACCAAGAAGGCATAAAGCCACAAAGGAACACAAAGTTTCAAGAGAACATTATTGCGCAGGTGGTTTTTCACCACATAGCCACATAGTTTTAAGCGCGTAAGAGAGCGAAAACATAGGGATACTATGCTGTAAATTTATTTGCGAAAAAGAGGGAATAAAATAAGAATTTACTATGTTTTCTTTCTTTTTACTTTTAACCAGGCCTATGTGCCTACTGTGCCTATGTGGTGAATAATAACTTTACTTTTTCTTCTTAGTGCTTCTTAGAGCCTTCGTGGCTTTGTGGCAGAATAAAAAAAGCCGCCCTTATTGGGCAGCTATTCTGTTAAGTAAAAAACGTTGGGCAGTTTATACAATTTCCCAAACTTCCTTGCCTTTTAATAATTTATCTAAGTTGCCCTTGCCTTTTGTGGCAATGGCTTCTTCTATTTGCATGGCCATTACATCTTCGTAGCAATCCCTTTCGCCTTCGTAAAACACGCCAAACGGCCGTGGGAAATGCCCCTCGATCCTTGGGTCGTCAAACATCCTTACCAATATCTGCGCCTTGTAAAAATCGTTTTCGTCGTGTATCCACAAATCGTCTTTGCTGCCGCCTTCTTCTAGGTTCACGACTACTGGTTTCAAGCCATCTAGTTTAATGCCTTTGTTTTTTGCTGCGCCGTATATCAATGGCTGGCCATGTTCCAAAAACAAAGCCTCTTCTGGTTTGGATCCCTTCTCGGTAAATATTTCAAAAGCACCATCGTTAAAAATGTTGCAGTTCTGATAAATTTCAAGGAACGAAGCCCCTTTGTGCAGGTGGCTTCGGGTAAGCATTGCTTGCAAGTGCTTAGGATCCCTGTCCATGCTGCGAGCTATAAAAGTAGCGTCTGCGCCCAATGCCAAAGCAAGGGGATTGAATGGGTGGTCAATGCTGCCAACTGGTGTGCTCTTGGTAATCTTTTGTTTTTCTGATGTAGGCGAGTACTGCCCTTTGGTAAGGCCATAAATTTGGTTGTTGAACAGCAATACATTCACGTCAAAATTCCTGCGGAGCAGGTGGATGGTGTGGTTGCCACCAATGCTTAGCCCATCGCCATCGCCTGTTACTATCCATACGCTTAGCTCTGGGCGGCTCGCTTTCAGTCCGCTGGCCACAGCCGTTGCGCGTCCGTGGATAGAGTGCATCCCAAACGTATTCATATAATAAGGGAAACGGCTGCTACAGCCAATGCCGCTAATAATCACGATGTTTTCTTTCGGCACGCCGATAGAGGGCATTACTTTTTGCACTTGTGCCAAAATGGAATAATCGCCACAGCCAGGGCACCAACGCACTTCCTGGTCTGTTGCAAAATCTTTGGATGTCAATGTGGGTAACACGGCTACAATTGCTTCTTCTGTCATAAAATTCTTTAAACAGGCTTTAAATAAAAAGGGAAGCAAAGATAACAGCCAATTTGGTAAAATAAATAGTTTTTACGGGTGCATAAAAGTTTTTCGCTTTGTGGCGATATTCCCTAATCTTTAAAAACCTTATCTTTGTGCCAGGGATGCACTTGCTAAAACCCTGGCTGAATGTATTTTACAAGCTATCAACCAGTACTTGCATCAAAGTTATTTTTTTATTAATATTAAGATCGTTTTAGCTTAAAAAATTAGCCTTGTATTGATGGCTGTAAAATAGGCAAAAATTACGCACAAAATGAGCATAAAATACGCAAAAAGTATGCACAAATCACTCAAAAAATAAGCACAAAATAGGCATAAAATACGCATAAAATTTTGCCGTTATTGTTGATAATCAATGACTTAAATGCCTGGGAACGATTTTTCAAAAAATCGCAAATAGGAAAAAAGACCGAAAATTGTCAAAACTGAAACTATTTTAATAAAAAACCCAGAAAAAGTAATAGTGTAGAAATTGTATAAGTGTTCTCGTTTTGCATCCCATATTATTGCCCATGAGGTGTATGTTCCAGCTTTTTGGGATAATTGGCGGGCAGGGTGGTACTAGGGTGTTTTTTCACTAAAAAGCGAAAAATTCCTATACAACCAATTAGCCACTAATGCACGAATAGCACTAATTTTTTATATTAATTGGTTGTTTTTAGCTAAACACCAGTTGCTTGTAGGGAGACTTTTATGCACCCGTTTTTACCAATACCGTTAAAAATGTCGCTACGAAACTACATAGGAGCAAAATTGTACGAAGGGAATAAAAATGAAAGGCTTTATGCTTCTTTGTGTTTTTGTGCTTTAGTGGCAATTTTATTCCTTTGTGACAGCGGCTTATCTTTGGCATATAATTTTAAATGATGAGCATAGATATTACTGCCGAGATACAATTTAAAACGGCAAGGAGCGGTGGCAGCGGTGGGCAAAACGTAAACAAGGTAGAGACAATGGTAGAAGGCCGGTGGGATGTAGCCGCATCAGTACTCGTAGATGAAAAACAAAAAGAAACCATCCAACAAAAACTATCCAACAGGATAACAGGCGAGGGCTTGCTACTGGTAAAGTCCCAAACAGCAAGGACACAGCTAGACAATAAAGCCAATGTAGTAGCAAAAATGAACCAGCTTGTAAACGATAGCCTTGTAAAAAAGAAAATCCGGATTGCTTCCAAGCCTAGCAAAGCAGCCAAGGAAAAAAGGCTGGATGGGAAGAAAAGAAAAGGGGAAATAAAGGCACACCGTGGAAGGGTAGTACTTTAGCATCTAAGGTAGGCACATATTATTAATTTTGAATTTTAAATTAAAATGAAAAGTAAGGACAGAAATAATTTTGCTCTAACTTGCAAAAGTCTTCGGTACAACATTTCGGCCAATCATTCGGTTCAAATACCTCACCCGAAACCAATACGATATTTTTCATGTTTATTTGTGGATACCACAAGCAAGATTTTTTTAACATTTTTTAACAAATATTGAGGTTTTGGCATGATACATGCTCATATATTTTCTTTTAAAAATAACTTATGAGTACTTGCTGTTGAAACAATTAAAGAATTTTATTGTTATTAATTTTTTAAAATGATATTATACACGCTAATATAAATGGCTTCTGCGTATATTATTGCCAGCCATACTTGTAAAAAGAAATCACATATGCATATTCCAAAGTTCAAAAATTCAAAAATTGCATTTGCGTATCAATTAACCTTTTTGAACAAAGTGACAAAGACCTATTTTACAAAGCACAATATTGCCATTTTTATAGCCATCCTTTTCCATTTTTGTGGCGCAATTGGTATTTTGTTTTCGCCAAACAGCAATTGGTTTATACAAAATACCCCTTTCAACTTGTTGTTAATGGCTGTTTTGCTATTTTGGGTACAGCCACAAAAAAACATACCATTTTTTTTATTCTTTTTTACCGCTTTTTTAATAGGTATGGGGGCAGAGATGATTGGGGTGAACACGGGCAAGTTATTTGGCAGCTACCATTACAGTGCCACTATGGGCAAGCAGCTAAATGGCGTGCCTTACCTTATTGGCATCAACTGGTTTGTGGTTGTTTTTTGCAGTGGCGTATTGCTGAACAAAGCCAATGACTGGCTGGAAGAACAATACGAACTGGCGGATATACAGTTAAGGCCTTGGTTAAAGACCGTTTCCTTTGTTGTTGATGGGGCTTTGGTAGCTACATTGTTCGACTATATCTTGGAGCCGGTGGCTGCCAAACTGCATTTATGGGAGTGGCATGGGCACACCATACCCAATTATAATTTTGTTTGCTGGTTTTGCATAAGCTGTTTGCTGCTGCTTGTTTTTAAATGGCTTCATTTTGATAAACAGAACCAATTTGCCATGCATTTGTTAATCATTCAAAGTTTATTCTTTATAGCCTTGCAAATTTCTATGCCATGATGCTGCATATAGCTGTTGCCCTTTTTGTTTTTTGCATGATGGAGGGCATTACTTGGCTTACTCATAAGTATATCATGCACGGTTTCTTGTGGTACCTGCACGAAGACCACCATCAAAAAAGCAACGGCTTTTTTGAAAAAAACGATGCCTTTTTCCTCATTTTTGCCATCCCTAGCTGGCTGGGTATTATGCTGGGCAGTATGTACGATCATGATATTATTGTGAGCATCGGTTCTGGCATTGCCATGTATGGGGCGGCTTATTTTATAGTGCACGAAGTAATTATACACCAACGTTTTAAATGGCTTTCTAAAAGCAATAACCGCTATATAAAAGCCATTAGATGGGCGCACAAAATGCACCACAAGCACATAGACAAAGAAGACGGCGAAAGTTTTGGTATGCTGGTTGTCGCAAAAAAATACTGGGACAAAGTAAGGAGAGACGAGGCTTTGCAAAAGGGCGCTGTATAAGGGAAAACCATCAGCAATAAATGGCTTTAGCCATGAAAAATTTCTATTTAGAAATCCTTACACTTATTGGCTTTTCGCCTTTTATAATTATATTGGCAGTAATGCCAGGATATTTTGCAGATAACGTTTCTAAGGTAAAGGCCTGCAAAATACCACCTATAATTACTTGCATTTGATAATCGGCCAAGGCACGGCCAATGCACATCCTTTTGCCTTGACCAAAAGGGATATAGGCAAAGTTTTTGCCCTTGAAATTTTCCTTTTCAAAATTTTCTATTGTAAACACATCTCCACTCGGCCAAAATTGCCGGTGGCGGTGCAAGGCATAAGAACTTATTACCATGATGCTTTTTGCAGGCACCGGGTAGCCACACATTACATCATCTGTTGCCGCTTCCCTTGCGTAAGACCAAACGGGTGGGTACAACCTTAAAGCCTCTTTCATAACCATTTGCAGCAAGGGCAATTGCCTGTTGGCAAGGTGCAAAGTAGCATCTTTTTTTATGGAATTTGCCAGATCGTCCTTTACTTGCTGCTGCAATGCGGGGTTTGCAGCAAGGCTGTACAATGTCCATGTAATGGCTGTGGCTGTAGTGTCGAAGCCTGCAAACAAAAAATTCATAAACTGGTCGCGTATGCCTTCCTTGGTTGTATTTTGCAACTGGTAATCGGCTAATAACAATTGGAACAACCCAGTGGGCTTGTATTTTCCTTCAACCAACCCCTCTACCAAAGTATCGGCAATAGCATTTAGTGTTTCTAAATATTTTTTGTGCTTGGTATATTGGTATTTAATGCCCAATGGCTTCAGCAAAAAAGCTTTTAATTGGAACATGAACAAAGCCTTTACGCTAGAAGACTCCATCCTGCCACTAAGCGCATCATACATTGCATCGTAATCAAAACTAAGCTCGGCAGATACCTGTGTCCGCAGCATGATGCACAACATTAATAGGTTTAGCTCATGCTCTATGTTTACAATAGGGTTAGTTTTTATTTCATTTTCCCATTTTTTAATCAACCCAATTAGCTCGTTTTCAATAGTTGGCAGGGTGGCTTCAATGGCTGTTACAGAAAAAAGCCCTTTTAGCAACTTGTGTTGCGCTTCCCAGTCTTCCCCATCACTCATGAAAATCCCATTGCCCAGCAGTTCGTGCAGGCCTGTGATGGCAGACTGCTTCACGGCTTTGCCACGTGAATAGTTATCCTGGTTGTCTTTTAAAATATGCTTTACAAAATCGGGATGGTTTACAAAAATGATATTGCTGTTCTTGGCCAGTTGCATGGCAAAAATATCGCCATATAGGCCAATCATTTTAGAAATGGCTTTCAATGGGTTCCTGAGCAGCCCGATGGCATAAACAGGTATTTTGTGCGGGGGGATAAGCGGTATCGTTTTTTTTTTCATTGAGAATAGACATTTATTATACCACTTATTACATGAGCAGCACTGAACGCAGGCATCGGTACGCACAATGCCTACATAATCACCTTACGGGATTACTACTGTGGCAATGCTTTTTTTTGCTCTGCCCAATTAATAAATTTTTCTGCTTCCTTCAAGCCAATGCTAGACACATCTGCGTTTGATTCCCCGTCATAGCCCATCAATAAATGTAGCGTGTTATAGGCACTATTAAAATGAGTAAGGATTTTTTTGTCCATTTTCCCAAGTTCCTCTTTGTACCACTCTACGCTTTTCCTGCCTTTATAATACCCGTTTTCTTTCTGGGCTTTTCCATTTAATATTTCCCAGGCATTGTCTAAATACCTGTTTGCTTCTTTTAAGTGTTTCATATTGGTTGTTTTTTCAAAAGTAAGGTTTAATCAAATAATTTGATTGTTTACCAAGAACTACAATATAATATTCTGCAGCAATGCGCTTTTTTCCAAATGGTCGGTATTGTAATGCAATCCCCTGCTTTCTTTCCTGAATTCTGCCCCTTTTACAATGAGGTAGCCCACGGTAATAAGGTTTCGGAGTTCGCACATTTGGGGGGAAACTTTGGTGGCTCGATAAAGGGATTCAGTTTCTTCATACAATAAATCCAAGCGGCGCATGGCACGGCGCAAGCGGACATCTGTGCGCACAATACCCACATAGTCGCTCATGATTTGTTCAAGCTCCTTGCGTGTTTGGGTAATCAATATCATTTCTTTTGGTTCGGTGGTGCCTTTTGCTTTCCAGTCGGGCAGCTCGGAAGGGAAATGGTTGTTATTATTTATTTCTTCAATCAGTTCAGTGCTATCCGTAAAACAACGCTGCCCAAATACCATTGCTTCCAGCAGGCTATTGCTGGCCAAGCGGTTGGCACCATGCAAACCCGTGCTTGCACATTCGCCACAGGCATAGAGGTGCTTAATGGATGTGCGCCCCATATCATCTGTTTTAATGCCGCCGCAACTGTAATGTGCCGCTGGGGCTACGGGTATCATTTGCTGGGTAACATCTATCCCAATGCTGAGGCATTTTTGGTAAATATTGGGGAAATGGTGTATGAATTTTTCCTTGTCCATGTGCCTGCAATCTAGGAACACATGCTCTGTACCATTCTTTTTCATTTCATTGTCTATTGCACGGGCTACTATATCGCGGGGTGCAAGGTCTTTGCGTTCGTCGTAGTGTTCCATGAAAGCCTCGCCCTGTTTGTTGCGCAAAATGCCACCATCGCCACGAACGGCTTCTGTGATTAAAAAGGAGGGGGAAACACCGGGTTCAAACAAAGCTGTGGGGTGGAACTGTATAAATTCCATGTTTTCTATACGTCCTTTTGCACGGTACACCATGGCTACACCATCGCCAGTAGCAATACGAGGGTTGGTAGTGGTGCGGTACACCTGCCCATTGCCACCTGTGGCCAACAAGGTAATTTTAGAAGTAATTTTTTCTACTGCGTTGGAATGCACGTTCAGCACATAAACGCCATAGCAGGTAATATCTGTGGTGGATTTTGTAACTAGGTAACCAAGATGGTGCTGGGTAATAATATCTATGACAAAGCAATGCTTAATCAGGCGGATATTGTGTGTACGCTCCACTTCTTCCAATAAAGCCCTTTCCATTTCCTGCCCGGTTACATCTTTGTGGTGCAGGATTCGGTTTTCGCTATGGCCCCCTTCTTTCCCTAATGAATATTCGCCCGAGGCATCTTTATCAAAACGGGCGCCATATTCAATAATTTCTTTAATCCT
Organism: Parasediminibacterium schistidii; assembly: GCF_046546515.1. NCBI lineage: Bacteria > Pseudomonadati > Bacteroidota > Chitinophagia > Chitinophagales > Chitinophagaceae > Parasediminibacterium > Parasediminibacterium schistidii. Next base: position 202,002 of record NZ_JBKHKJ010000002.1, read on the forward strand.
TTCAGGACCTTCTTTTACAACTATCTCCACTATTTTTTCATTGCAAAGGCCATCGCCTGCTATCAATGTGTCTTCAATGTGTTTGTCATAGCTGTCTTTTTCCTCGTCCCACACGCCCGCTATGCCGCCTTGCGCATATTTGGTATTGGTTTCATCGGCTTGGGTTTTGGTGATAACAATGATTTGTTTCTCGGGGTAATATTTTGCCACTTTTAAAGAATACGTTAACCCTGCAATGCCGCTTCCAATTACCAAAAAATCTGTTTGCATGTTTCTAATTTTTCACCACACAGGGTTTAAGAGACTATTATTTGCCACAAAGGCACGAAAACATAAAGGGTACAAAGAATAACTTCTGTAGAAGTTTATCTAAGGCACAAGTTATCTAAATTTACTAATTGGCACTTACCAATGGCTCCACCCACGCCTCGCTTTCTTTGAGTAAATTAATCAGCTCGGCTACGGCAATGTTGCTTTCTATGTTTTTCTTTACCACTTCCTTGCCTTTGTACAGGGTTATTTTGTCCACGCCACTGCCCACATAGCCAAAATCGGCATCAGCCATTTCGCCGGGGCCATTAACAATGCAGCCCATGATGGCTATTTTTACACCTTTCAGGTGGTTGGTTACGCTGCGTATCTTGGCAGTAGTTTCCTGCAAATCGAACAATGTCCTGCCGCAACTAGGGCAACTGATATATTCTGTTTTGGAAATACGGGTACGGGTGGCCTGTAATATGGAAAAGGTAGTGGAATTGATAAACTGCTCTGGCGAGGCGTTGCTGCTGTAATTCCTCCCCTCGGTATTTTTGAAACCAGCATCCTGCAATTTGTAGCTATCACCAGTCATGCCAAAACAAATGCCATCGCCAAAACCATCCAGTAGTAAAGCCCCTGCTTCTGTGGCATAATGGATGAGGTGTTCGTCAGGCGTTTGCCAGTTGCTGTCTATAATAATTATTACAGGGTTTTGTATGCCTTGCAGCTCCAGTTCCATAAACATGCGGCGGATGCTTTGCATGTTGTTTTTATTAGTAGAAAACAAACTAATAATTGCTGTAGCATCGGTTTTCAACTTTGCAAACAAGGTTTCCAAGTGAGGTTGTGGATAACTTCCTGAATAGCAATCCACCATTACAAAGTTCAATGTTTCAGAAAGGGTGGTGTTTGCATCCAAATATTTATCCGCATCTACAATAGGGAAGCATTTTGTTTTATTTGCTGCTGCTTTCCAGGCATCGTAATAACTAATTATTTTCAATGTGCCTGGCAAGGCAAAGCCTACTGGCTTTGTAGCCGTAAAAATATAATCGGCCGCCGCATCGCTGATGTTCCATTTATCGCTGGCTTCGTGGTACGTATATCCAATGCTTTCCAGACTGGCAGGGGTAATTGATTTCTGCTTGCTCAAATCGGCAATTACTACAGGCACATGGTGGCTGCCCATATTATCAATGGCAAAACTTTTTCTTTTGGCGTATTGAAAAGGGCTGTAAGGCGGTTTGTCAATCAGAGGAACGGGTTTTACAGTTGACGGATGAAGGTTTACAGACGTTGCTGCTGCGTTGTTAGCTGTTGACTGTTGACATTCAACCGAATAACGTTTCGCCAAATCCCGGCAAACGGGTATTTCCAGTTCAGGGTCTTCTGTAAGGCTTACGCGGATGGTATCGCCAATGCCGTCTTCTAGCAAAGTGCCGATGCCCACAGCACTTTTCACCCTGCCATCTTCGCCATCTCCCGCTTCGGTTACGCCGAGGTGTAGTGGGTAACATTCGCCAAACTCCCCTTCCATTTGCTGTATCAATAGTCTATACGCCTGCACCATTACCTGCGGGTTGCTGGCTTTCATGCTTAGCACTATGTTGTGGTAGCTTTCGCCACGGGCAATGCGCAAAAATTCCATGGCACTTTCCACCATGCCCATGGGCGTATCGCCATAGCGGCTCATGATACGGTCGCTCAGGCTGCCGTGGTTGGTGCCTATGCGCATAGCCGTGCCGTATTCTTGGCAGATTTTTACCAATGGCGTAAACCGTTCCCTGATGCGGTCAATCTCCTCGGCATATTCAGCATCGGTATAATCAATCTGTTCAAACTTTTTCTTGTCAACATAATTGCCTGGGTTTACCCTTACCTTTTCTATGATACGGGCAGCAATTTCAGCCGCATTGGGGGTAAAATGTATGTCGGCAATAATGGGTGTGTTATATCCCCTTTTGCGAAGCCCTTCCTTGATATTCCTAAGGTTTTCCGCTTCGTTTTTGCTAGGGGCCGTAATGCGTACCAGCTCTGCACCCGCTTCTATGCAACGGATACTTTGCTCAATGGTGGCAATGGTATCCATTGTATCGGTAGTGGTCATGGTTTGGAGGCGGATGGGGTGCGCATTGCCCAGCAGCAAGCCCCCTATGTTTACTTCCCGGGTAATTAAACGGCTATACTGAGTGAGCGAGTTACAATACAATTGCATAATGATGTTTATGTGGTGCCAATGTATATAATAATACAGGCTGCAAAAATAATAGTTTAGTGGCAGTGGAAGGATAAGGAAAAGTTCTTATCAAAAATAGGCATATAGTTTTTAATATACTCTTGGAAGGAGGCAACGATTGTGGCATTGTAAGCCATGGCTCCCCGCATGGTGTCTAGCACAATGTCGGTGGTTATGGGGGCTATTGTATCTGGCTGGCCTGCAAAGTATGCTTTATAGCTTTTACTAGGCTGCTTAGGGTATCGCAGGTGGGGCAACGGTTGGCTGGTAGCCTCAATGGAGGAATTGGGGAAGGGCTGTGGGAAATACAAAAAAAGCACTATAAAACTATTAGAAAAGTATCATAAAATGATAGTAAAACTACCATAAAAGTATAGTAAAAGTATCATGAAATGACAATAAAAGTGTAGGAAAATGGGTGTTTTTATGCATTTTTAATAACGCCTGTAATTTTTAAAGTATTGAAAACCAATGACTTAGTTAGTTTTTATGAGCAGAAAACCATTTATTTTTTAAAATTATTTTTTGCCGTGCTTTTACCTGCTTTTATTAACCCCAATTATGATTCAAAGATAAGCTAAAGACGTTTATGACAAATGTATATTTCAAAGAATTTTTACTGGAGGGTTTTACCTATGCGACTGCCAGTTGAAAACTGGCTTATTTGGTAGGCGCGAGTGACCTTCTGCGCAGAACACTCGCGCCAGTGGACCAGTGGAAAGCTCTCAGAGAGTTCTCTCTCTCAAATTAAAACACAACCTTTCCATCTTTTTTATAACTCATTTCACTCCTTCCTGCTGCACCCATCTTAAAGATAACTACATCGTTTACCGTTTTATCATCTGTGGTAATAGTGAATATTTTTGTACCCTCTTTGTCTTCATGTAGACTCGTAATGGGTAGCTTATCTCCTCCCCTAAATGGGTACAACAATATCTTGAAGTTTGGCGCAACGGACAAAGAAGGTATTATCAATCGCTTATCCAAACCAAAAGTTCTGTCTTTAAAAAACTGTGTATTTATTTTTTCAAATACCTCTAAGTGTGGGGATGGGTTCTCATCAAAATGAAGTGAATCGGGGTGATTGCATTCTATTATCCTTACCAATAAAAGCGGTTCTCCGTTCTCTTGTTTTCTAGATGCTCCCCTAAAACGGTTGTCGTCATCGGGTTTTTCGCCCTTGTCTTTTCCAAGAATAACATCATTACCGTCAATTGAAATAATACTCAAATCCCACTCTAACATCATGTTCCATTCATACAAGTTCTGTTCGTTATTCTTTTGAATGTCGTCCACAATCAAAGAATAAGGATGTTTCCCTTTTACTAAACCTGCCGTACGAAACGATCGTTGAACGGGATTGTAAGGTATACGTACTGGCCATCCATCTTCATCCCATTGCAGTGGGTTGCCATACAGATAAGGTTGATAATGTGCCACTACATTAGGTGATGGATCTTTCTCAAAATTTTGGTTCTTATACAAACTATGGAAACGTTCTACACTTGGCAGATAGCTCTTGTACCTGGATGTCTTGAATTTAGGATCGTCAATGGCAGATGTTTCTATTGGTTTAGGCCAACGCCAATCATACGCATATTTCGTATCGCAAATGCCGAAAGTAGCCTCTGGCAGGTCAATTGTTTTCAACCATTTGGCAGGGGTAGCAAAATAACCTTGTCCTTTTCCGTTAATCAATATCACATTGTGGTACTTCGATTCTACTCCACGGAAGCCATCCACGCTCCATCCACGTCCTAGTGCGCTGAAATCAAAGTTGCCCCTGTCTGCATGTTCGTGCGAAGCAGCTATCCCGTCTTGCCTTGCTTCCATTTCAAAAAAAACAGCATCCTTGTTCCATGAACTCCTTGTGTCAATAGATCCTCTTGTACTATCATAAAATGTGAGTGGCAGGTTTAGCTTTGCACCATTCTGATAGTCTATTGTTTTGCCATTGGCATCTTTGTTAGGGTCGGTGGCGCATATCAATGGCACAATAATGTTCATCTTCTCTAGGAGTGATTTATCCCCTTTTTCATTCACCTTGCATTGCCATAGATAATCTACCAAACTATCTTTTGGATAATAATATTTCATCATTCCCACTTGCTCAACTGATGGCCCACCATCGCCGCCGTCACCGTGACTTTCCCATTTGTAGGCATACGGTTGCATGGTACCCACCCACCAGTTTTTCATCGCTTTAAAATGTGGGTGTGCCAAATATACATCGCCCCTACGGCTCATGGCAATCATGGCAGGGCAGCCCCAATAGAACCCAAAAGCAGTATAACCTACTGCTTCAGTACTCATCCCGTTACTCGAAATGGCATAGCTTAAATAAGACTGTACCACTTCGCTAGATTTCTTATATACTCTGGGGTCATAACCCTTTTCGCCCTCAATAGCTATTGCATTCAACACAAAGGACTGTGCCACCATTATCCAATTCCAATTACGAAAGTGAGGCGGTATCTTCATCCCCAATGTTATCCTACCATAGGTATATTTTGCCAATAACTCACGTATGTAATCCCGCTGCTCGATAGTGAGGTTATTGTAGGTGAAATCATATAGATAGGCAATGAACTGATAAGCCATCACCTCCTTTGTGCCCGCCCGCCAAGCATCCTCCGGATAGGCAGAGCCTTTTATGAGTGAATCATAAACAGGGCGTTTGATTTTTACATAATTGTAAAAAGCATTTGCCACTTTCTTGCCCTCTTCCTTCTTATCGAATATGAGGCAATCGAAGCTTTTAAGCATCATCTCATAAATAAAATAGGGTTGGTAATGACCTTCGCTACCGTTTGCCTTGGGCTTGGTATCAAGCGTTTTCTTCGCCTCCTCCCATTCACCATTTGCCAATTGATTGAACGTTTTATATTCCCAATTACTTTCTTTCTCAAATATGGATGTGCGCTTGTGTAGGTTTTCCAATAACAATTTCCCTGCATTGGTATTTTCAATCCTTGTTCTGATGTCTGGTATTTGATCTGGACTGAACAATATCCTTGGATGGACGCCAGCTTTTGGCACTTTTCCCAAACGGTCGGCTGCAAAGCCAGTTAAGTCTGGTTTTGTAGCAGGTACTTCGGGAGAAGCAGGCCATTTCCATACATTATTAAGAATATCTTCGGCATAAGGTTCTCCGTTTGCGTTCACCCTTTGTTGGGCATTAATAGAAAGAGAAAACATTGTAAAGGCAACCACACAAGCAATCTCTTTAATCATATTCATTTACAGTTTTATTTAAAAATAGATGATTGAAATTATAAAAAGTTTAAAGCTAACTGAAAAAGTATAGTTTTAAGCTTATTGGATTATTGGTAGGTACCTTACCAAATACTCATCTTATGTATTATTGCTTTTCAAGTGATTGCCTATGGCAAATGGATTCATTAAAATTCCGGACTAGCCATAAAAATAGCTTCCTTATAGCATTTCACTCACACACTAGGCTATATGTCTACAAGCTAGATGCCAGTTACAAACGGGCTTATTTTGCAAGCGCAAGTGACCAGCTACGCTGAACACTTGCGCTAGTGGCGGGGTTGATGTTCCAGCCGAGGCCTACCCAGCTTGCCTCTTGCTCCATGGTTATGGAGCCATCGTAAAAGATATTGATGGGGTATCCACCTACATATAGCAGTGGGATATTATAGCTAAAGTCACCCGTGAATAGGTTCACCATATTGTCTGTGCCGATAGACTTGAAAGAAGCCATTTCTGGCTGGTTGGGGCCGCCGATGAGTGGTTTTTGGGGAGTAGCTATTTTGAGCTGGAGTGCTTTTTTTTGTGGAGAGACCTCACCCCAACCCGACCTTGCCCCAGTGCCGACCTCACCCCAACCCCTCTCCGAAGGAGAGGGGCAAGAAAAAGGGAGAGGGGGCAAGAACGAAGGAGAGAATGCGAAGACCTAAGCGATAGTTTGAAATGGGTTATTTTTTGTTTTTCGGTAGTTTATTTTTTTTTTACTTTTTTCATTTTTTACTATAACTCATTGACATTCAGTTGTTTAAGTTTTTTTTACCTCATTTTTTATGATAATTTAAGTGAATTTTATGATACTGTATTGATAATGGAATGATAGTTTTATTATAGTAGAATGATAATTTATTGATAAGAAACTGATAAGATTTTGATGGTGGATTATCATTTTCCTAAGCCAGCTACCATCCGGAAGCCTTTAGCCTGAAAGGCTTTTAGCAGGATGATTTTCGCAAACCGATTTCTAACGACTATAACCTCCTGCGTTTGCAGGAAGGGCAAACCAAGAACAATTGCTTATTTTTTATAATATCCATTTTACCTTGCTTTTTATTAAAATAGTTTCAGTTTTGCCAATTTCTGGTTTTTTTCCAACTCTGTTGTTTTTCAAAAATTGCTTTCACTCATTTAAACCATTGATTATCAACAATATAGGAAAAAAATTGTGAGTGATTCGTGCGTGTTTTGTGCGTACTTTTTGAGTGATTTGTGCGTGATTTGTGAGTGATTTGTGAGAAAAAGTGAGTGATTTGTGGGTGATAAACGCAACACCAAATTTTGGCACTACAACTATTTTAATATTAGTAAAAAAGAACTACGATTTAGCTTGGGTTGTTTTGTCTCCATGCTTTAAGCTAAATATTGCACGAAGATAAACTAAATATATTAGTATTTCGGAAAATTATTATTGTACTATTGTTAGATGAACCCTCTAAATGCTATAAGCTCTTGAACTGTCTGGGTTTGATGAAGACGCAAATCGGGAGATTTGCAAACGCTATGACGTAGACAGGAGTCTACGCCAAGCTGAGTATCCCAAATTTCCCCTATATAGGATTTTGGCACTGAGTGTATAGTTGTGATACGTTTCGCTAACATTATGCCCTGATGGATATGCAAAACAGGAGTTTTGCAAACACAAGGGCGTAGTCTGGAGACATACGCCCAGCATCACCTTTTTATTTGGGAACTCTACGACTAGCGGGGAAAATCTGAATAAGTTATTTCATATACATGAACAGATATATATTGCACCAAATAAATAACAAACTAGATTGCCATTAATTTAGAAAGAAATTAAAACCCAAAAACCCATGACCTTATACGAAAAGCTGCAACTGGCACATAGCGAGGAAGATGTAAAAGATACTTATATAAAGGCATTGGGTTTAAAGGGATATAGCAAAAAACCTTATTGATATACAAACCAAAGAAATATGGTTTGAAGCTAAAGACGGATATAAGCATAGCACATACCAAATGTTTACACAGCTTTTGCATTATGTGCAGCAAGCCCTTAACCAAGGCGACTACATCCCCCCCTTTTTATGTGTGATAGACACAAAGAAAGGAGCAATAATGAAAACTGCGGATGCTTTGCCGTTAATATCTAATAAAAAGCAACCTATAAAATGGGGTAAAAGTGCAAGCGGATATACGCAGGAAGCATTAGACATTGTATCTGCTTACATTGGCACTTATATAGTAAGTTTTAAAATAGAAACGCACGAAGATGAATTTATAAGCACTATAAAAAATGCTATACAGAAAGGGGACATTATACGCACCCAAATAACGCCTGACAATTTAAAGCAGGTGTTTGATAAATGGGTAGTAATGATTGGCAGGGAAATAAAAGGCATAGCTGTAGAAAATTATGCCCTTTTGTTTTTCGCCGATATTATGAGCGATGGAACAGTAAGCACACACGAAAACCTACCAGCAGAATTATTGCATAAAAACAATGCACCCGTATTTAGCCTTGCTGGCAAAATATACGAACTTGGCAGCAAAGAAGGCTACCGCCAATTTTGGACAATTTACAACCGCCCACCAAAAGCAGAATACCGGAATTATTTGTTAGAACGCAGGGATAGCCTGATACCGATAGACGAACGTAGCTTTAAAGGGGCTTACTACACACCACTTGCCGTGGTTGATAAAGCCTATGACAAACTAACCGAAACCCTTGGCAATAACTGGCAACGAGAATATATAGTATGGGATATGTGTTGCGGGGTGGGCAACCTAGAGGTAAAGCATAGTAACCCCCGAAATATATACATGAGTACGCTAGACCAAGCCGATGTAGATGTAATGAAAGCTACCAAAACTTGTGTAGCCGCCCAACGTTTTCAGTACGACTATTTAAACGATGATATTTCCGAAGACGGTAAAATAGATTATTCGCTTACAAATAAAATACCTATAAGCTTACGCAACGCCATTGCTGAAGGCAAAAAGATATTGGTATTGATTAATCCACCTTATGCAGAATCTGGCGAAGGAATTGGTGGTGGCAACAAAGAAGGTGTTGCAAAAACAAAATTAGCTTTATCAGCAATGCAAGGATATGGCAAGGCGAGTAATGAATTGTTTACACAATTTGTAGTAAGAGTTGCACAAGAGATGCCTTCCGCTAAGCTTGCAATGTTTAGTACATTAAAATATGTCAACGCCCCAACTCTCGAAGTTTTTAGAAATGAATGGAACGCAAAATATTTAGGGGGATTTGTTGTACACAGTAAAGCTTTTGATGGCATAAATGGAAACTTTCCCATCGGTTTTTTAGTTTGGGCAACAAATCAAAATGCAAAGAAAAAAGAATTAGTAAAAGAAATTGAAGTTGAAGTCTTAGATAAAAATGTAAATCCGATAGGTGAAAAAGTATTTTATAACTTACCATCTACACAGTTATTAACAAATTGGATTGTAAGACCCAAAACCAATAAAATAGACATTGTACCCTTAAAAAATGCTGTTATTCCTGCTACAGTTACAAAAGACTTACGAGGTACAAAGTGGTCTGATAATGCAATTGGTTATTTGTATTCCAATTCAAATGATGTTTCACATGCAACAATGAATACAAATTTGCTTTCTTCTGGTTATGGCAGCGCAAGAGGTTTTTTTATCAACAAAGAAAATGTTCGCGAAACAGCCATAATATTTTCTATTAGAAGATTAGTAAAAGCTACATGGCTTAACGATAGAGACCAGTTTCTACAGCCTGACAAGCCATTGCCAGCAGTATTTAATAATGATTGTTTAGTATGGATGTTATTTAATGGTAGTAATCTAACTGCTAGTGCAAATGATTTAGAGTGGAATGGCAAAACATGGAGCATAGTAAACCATTTTATCCCTTTTACAGAAAATGAAGTAAACGCACCGGATCGGTTTGAGAGTGATTTCATGGTGCAGTATATGGCAGACTTAGTATTTAGTACAGAAGCCAAAGCTGTATTAGCAGAAGGCAAAAAACTATGGCAAGCTTATTTTGCCCAAACAGATGTAAGGACGGTAAGGGATGAATTAAAATTAAACCGTGCAGATGTAGGTTGGTATCAAATACGCAAAGCCTTAGAATCAAGAAATTCCAGTGGGGATTATATACCAGTTAGTTTTAAAGAATTTGCAGAAGTATATAAAACATTATCGGAAAAGTTACAACCACAGGTGTATGAATTTGGTTTTTTGAAAGCCTAAATTTCTCCTAGCTAAAGTCGAAGGGGTATATTGTAGGTAATCTTGACTATTATCTGTGAAAATGGCAGAACTCTCGGTATGTTCTAATTTCACATGACTTATCCTTTATTTCTCTACTCCTACATGGCGCGCCACAAGTATGTGCATTACCAAGTTGCTGGTTAAAAGAATAACCTAGTCTTTTTTTCACTTCTGCTTCCGTAAAAATATTTTCTAATTGATTATCATCACCATCTTTTGACTTAACAATGAGTATTCCATCCTTATCTAAAAATTTTATGGTGAGACCCTCATCTTCTAAAGTCCATTCAGCCTCATAATTTTTCAAATTGTCTATATGTTTTCTGTTAATGGCTTCTATAACTTTCAATTCAAGACCAATGAAGAATTTTGTTTTACCAAACTTTCTGGTTTTTTCTTGAAATAAATCCAAATTATTGTTTAAACCATTATTAACATCCTCATTCTCTCTAATTAATCTATAGTCAAAGCACTCACCGTAAAACTCTTTTCCTTTAAATATGTATTTCGTAAAAAACTTTTTCTGATTGATTTTAACCTTCCTTAATTGTTTCTGTTTAAGTGGTCTTATGTACTTGTTGAAATATTTTGAATCTAAAATGTAACTTAAAAAAATACCATAGTTCAGCAATTGTACTTCAAATGAAGAGTCGTCACTTGCTATATTATTGTCATTTGGGGGGTCATCTACGATAACGCATTGTGATAGTTTTGTATCACCAAAATTATTAATCATTGCTATTGTTCCAAATCTAAGAAAAACGCTTTTTAATGATTGGTCTTTCTTTTTTTCTAAAATATCATTTTTAAATGTTGAATAGTATTTATTGACAGTCCCTTTTGTTTCTAATTCATACTCTTTATTTTCTACTATAATTGAGTAGTCTAAATATTTTCCTTCGATTGGCACACCAATCTTTTTAAATTTACTAGGGGAAGTATTTAATAACTCAATAGTATATTTTATTCCAAAAGAAACTCCAATTATTTCTGAAATTATTTTCTTTTTTCTGTCGTCATTTGAAGTATTTTCTATTCTTTCAGGGAAAATATTTATAAAGTCAGAATGTAATAACTCATATGCTGGAATTTTTGACTGTAGGTATTCAAAATCAGCTTCCCGAATGTGATTAGGAACTTCTTCCATCATGATACCATACTTAAATATTTCTGGTTTACAAATTTGGAAGTCTTCCTTGGACTTAAATAGTTCTAAGTCCTTTACAGTTTCATCTAAATGAATTTTAGGTTTTGATATACTCATAGCTCACAATATTACCGCTCATAAACGGCTTGACTTTATTAGTAAATTACAATTTCGTAAGCCTTTAACCGTCATTTGGTAAAAGTATAAATGTTTATCTAAAATGCTGTTGCTGAATTTTTATAATATCAGCTTGATTTATAGATAATGTATTTATTGGAGCGAATAACCACCCCGGCCTGCGGCCACCCCTCGGGTGGGGAATTTTATGCTTCTCCCTCTTCTCCGCTTCGGAAAAAGCTCAATAGATAGCTAAGCCTTGAACGGTGCTATCGCCGTAAAAGCTAAATCTTGGATAGGATGCTTGGACACAAAAAATCTTTCTTTTTTTCAAATGTATAATTGCACTTATCATCAGCAGGCTACGGTGCTTGTAAAAATGGGTGGCATTGGCACAAAGGGTATAGAACTGGTTCTCGGAAAGCTGGTTGCCCACCTGTTTGCTTAACTGGGAACTGGGGTAATAGCCCACGGAAACGGTAGTCCATTTTTTTCAGTTTTACGCAACGCACAAGATTGAATGACAAGGAGGGCCGCTAGAAAATAAATGGATAGCCTAAGCACGCATTTTTTATTTTAGTTTTTCATTTTCCAGATGCCGTTTAGCATCCCTACTATTCTTTTTTTCAAAGTTCTTTGCCAATGCTTCGGTTAGGTTTACGCCAGTTTGGTTGGCGAGGCACATTAGCACCCACAGTACATCGGCCATTTCATCGGCCAATTCCTTGTTTTTATCGCTCTCTTTAAACGACTGTTCTCCATATTTTCTTACCATTAACCGTGATAGTTCGCCTACCTCTTCCATTAAAATGCCAAGGTTGGTCAATTCATTAAAATAACGAACGCCTACGGTTTTTATCCAGTTGTCTATATCTGCTTGTGCTTGTTCTATGGTCATGATTGAGCGAAGTAAAACATTTTATACCACTGATTAAATGATTTGAATGATTATCATGATTGAACCTCATCACGAGCAAGGCTTTTATTGAAATGATTTTCGCAAACCATTTTCTTTTAAGTATAAAATTTCTCAGCACAGCCATTAGGTCTATTAAACGCATACTACCACAGGTTGCATCTGTGGCTATTGTTGTTTAACTCTTTCAGGGTTTTTAGCGACTTATTACTTACTAACCATCTGTACCACGGGTATTATCATTTCTTCCATGCTCACCCCTCCATGCTGGAAAGTATTGCGGTAATAGTTTACATAATGGTTGTAATTGTTGGGGTAGCATAAAAACCCGTCTTCCTTAGCAAAAATAAATGAGGAATTGACATTTGGTGATGGCAAACCCGCTTCCTTAGGATCCCGGAAAGCCAGCACATCTTTGGGTTCATAGTTCAGGTTCCTGCCGTGCTTGTAGCGCAGGTTGGTGGTGGTTTGCTTGTCGCCAATTACCTTGCTTGGTTTTTTTACACGTACCGTGCCATGGTCTGTTGATAGTACCAGTTTTATTTTTTTGTCGGCAATTTTTTTCAAGGCACTGTGCAGGGCACTGTGTTCAAACCAGCTTTTGGTAACGCTTCGGTAGCTTGCCTCATCGCCAGCCAATTCTTTCAAAACCTCCATTTCAGTACGGGCATGGCTAAGCATGTCCACAAAATTGTACACGATTATGTTCAGGTCGTTGGTAAGCATATTGTGTATGTTGTTCACTAGGTTCTGCCCATCGTGGTGGTGCAGCACCTTGGTATAGCTTACTTTTAGGTTGTCTTTTTTCAACTTTTTTAGGCTGGCCCTGAAAAAATCTTCCTCAAATAAGTTTTTGCCACCTTCCTCGTCATCGTTCTTCCATTGGTTGGGGAATTGCCTTTCTATGTCTATGGGCAACATGCCGCTAAAAATAGCGTTGCGGCTGTACTGTGTAGCCGTAGGCAGTATGGAATAAAATGTTTCCTCATCCGTTATACGGAAGCTTTCTGTAAAAATGGGTTCTATTGTTTTCCATTGGTCTAGCCGCAGGTTGTCTATCAACACAAAAAACACAGGCACGCCTTTTTCCAGCAAGGGTAAAACCTTTTGCTGCAGCAAGGTATGGCTCATGATGGGTTTTTCAAATGTTTTTGGGTTCATCCATTTGGTGTAGTTGCGGCTGATGAACTTAAAAAACTCCGTGTTGGCTTCTTCTTTTTGCGAAGCCAATATTTCCTGCATCTCGGGGCTATTGGTTTTTTCCATTTCCAGCTCCCAATACACCAACTTTTTATAAATATCCATCCAGTCGTTGTAGTCGGGGTTGCTGTTTAGCGCAGTAAACAGGTTCCTGAATTGCTGCTGGTAGGTAGTAGTGGTTTTTTCGGAAACCAACCGCTTGTTATCTATTATTTTCTTTAGGCTAAGTAGTACCTGGTTTGGGTTTACTGGCTTAATGAGGTAATCTGCTATCTGGCTGCCGATGGCATCGTCCATCAGGTTTTCTGTTTCATTTTTGGTAATCAGCACCACGGGTATCTGGCGGTTGATTTCTTTTATTTTTACCAGTGTTTGCAAGCCGGTAATGCCGGGCATGGTCTCGTCTATCAGCACCACGTCAACCGGGTTGGTTTTCAGGTAGTCCAACGCATCAAAGCCATTTGAAAAAGTGGTTACGTCATAACCCTTGTTTTCCAAGAACATTTTCTGCGACTGCAGGCTTTCCATTTCGTCATCTACCCAAATAATTTTTGCTAAAGGCATGCTATTGTATTTAATGGTTTTAAAAAATCCCTGAAAAAAGCGGATAAGTAGTAATGAGGAAAACAGTTAATGCACATTAATTGTTTTTGGTAAATAATTCAGGTAAAAATTCTAATCAAATAGTAGATATATTTTATAGCTTGCCATACCAAATATAAGAAAAGAAAGGCGAAACATTCCTTTCCATGCTATCCTTTAACCTTGATTTTGCAATTTGGGGTTAAAAATCATTTTGATACAAAGACATAAATACTTGAAGAAGAACTAAGAAAACAGGCTATTTCATATATTTTTACCCCATGACCACCCCTTTAGCCATACAGCAAATCAATATTGGAAAAAGCTTTGTGGAACTATATGTACCCGATCAAGAGTATATAAAGCAACATTACCAGCAGCAAAAGAAACAAAACCCAGATACTCCTTTCCCATATTGGGCCAAAGTTTGGCCAGCTTCTTTGGCAATGGCTAGTTTCTTTGATGAAAATGAGCGGTATATACAAGGCAAACAGGTACTTGAAATAGCTGCTGGGTTAGGCTTGCCTTCTGTAGTGGCTGCGAAACATGCAAAAAATGTTTACTGCACGGATTATTTGCCAGAGGCTGTTGATGCCATTGGGCAATCTATTCAGCACAACCAACTACAAAATATGCAAGTGGGCTTGCTCGACTGGAACGATTTGCCGAGTAACCTAATTGATATAGAAGTATTGCTGCTAAGCGACATCAACTACAACCCCGAAAGTTTTCAAGTATTGCTGGGTGTAATAACAACATTCCTTGAAAAAGGCTGCACCATCATACTTTCAACTCCTCAACGCTTGCTGGCAAAGCCATTTATAGAGCAATTATTGCCTTTGTGCAAACATCAAAAGGAATATATCCTAGGTGATGTTGCTATAACAGTGATGGTATTGCAATTTTAATGAGTCATGTCTTGTTTCCGAAACTACCAAAACACGTTTGGTAATTATTCCGAACCATTCCGAAGGTTTCGTTTCCATCCTACCTGCCTAATATTGCCCTATCAATTTGCACACAATTGCACAAGCTGCCTAAAAATATTGCGTATGAAAAAAAGGGGTTTCAGCAGTTGCCGTTACCTATTAAAAGCTGGAACTTAATTGCCTTTGAATTATTTATTGTAATTGTTTACCCAAAACAATGCTTGGTAAATTTGCGTATCCAACTTTTTTTGGGGCATAAAATAATTTAAAGCTTTGCCATGAAATATTTAAAGCAATTGTATGTACAGGTATTGATAGGCGTGGTGCTGGGCATAGCTATAGGCTACTTTTTCCCATCGCTGAACGGTACAGGCAAAATAATAAGCGAAGCATATATCAGCCTCATTAAAATGCTGATTGCGCCGCTTATCTTTTTTACCGCCACTATTGGCATTGCCAGTTCTGGCAACCTAGGCAAAGCTGGGCGAATTGGTGGCAAAGCCATCCTTTACTTTGAGATAGCATCTACGGTAGCAATGTTCCTAGGTGTAATGATTGTGAATATATTAAAACCTGGGGTGGGCATATCCACACAAAACCTATCGCTTGGCAGTATTGAATCCTTCGTGCAAACAGGGAAAGAGGTAAAATGGATTGATTTCTTTATTCACATCATCCCTAGCAACGTAATTGATTCTTTTGCCAAAGGCGATATTCTTCAGGTATTGGTGTTCTCTGTGCTGTTTGGCATTGGGCTGAATAAAATAGGCGATGCTGGAAAGTCGGTCGTTGCCACATTCGGGAAAATAAACAAAGTGCTGTTCGAGGTGCTGAACATGATTACCCTGTTAAGCCCGCTTGGTGCTTTTGGAGGTATCCTTTATACAGTAGGCAAGTTTGGCTTTGCTACCCTGTTTGTATTGGGCAAGCTGATGTTGACGTTCTATTTGGCTGCAATCATTTTTATTTTCCTTGTGCTAGGCCTTGTAATGCGGTATTACAAACTAAGTATCTTAAAGCTACTAGCCTACATAAAAGAAGAAATATTGATTGTGGCAGGGTCTTTCAGCAGCGAGTCTGTACTGTCGAACCTTATGTACAAGCTGGAGGAAGCAGGCTGCGAGGCATCGGTGGTGGGGCTGGTAATACCTACGGGCTATAGTTTTAACCTAGATGGCACGTCTATTTACCTAAGCATGTCTATGTTGTTCATAGCCCAGGTATTTAATGTGCCGTTAGATGTTTGGCAGCAGCTAACAATCGTGGGCGTGCTAATGATTACCAGCAAAGGGGCGGGCGGCATCACGGGCAGCGGCTTTATAGTGCTGGCCAGCAGCTTGGCAGCCATTAAGATAATACCTGTAGAAGGGTTGGCATTGCTAATAGGGGTAGATAGATTTATGAGCCAGTGCAGGGCACTTACCAATATGATAGGCAATACCGTGGCAACGGTAGTAATTGCCCGAAACGAGAACATGCTGGACATGGCGGTTTACAACAAAATGGTAGAAGGGAAAACAGTGGTAGTAGAAAGTACTAGTTGATTTGCCCCTCACCTTCTGGTAGCTATGGCGTAAAAGCATCTTTTTAATTGAAGCGAATGGCTAAACCGCAAAGATTCGCAGAGCCGTTCTCACAAAGAAGTCGCAAAGTGGATGTAAGCAAAAAAGGCAAAACGCTTAATGAGGGCAAAGTTTAGGCGAATATGCTGCATTATACTTGAAAAGACCTGTTTTTCTTCTTTATTTCCTTAGTGCCACTTTGAGCCTTCGAGCCTTTGTGGCAAAAATACCTATGCAGCAATGCAATTTTTTCAAACAAAAATGAATAGTTATGAATGCAACAAATGTGGGCAATGCTATTTACAAACAATTAAATAGCCTTGGCATTAGCAATCTAAACGTTAGCTACCAACTTCCTCCCAATGAATTGATAACACAAACATTGCTTAGGGGCGAAGGCGTGCTGAACGACACGGGGGCTTTGTGCATAACAACAGGCGATTTTACAGGCCGTAGCCCAAAAGATAAGTTCATAGTAAAAGATGCCATTACAGCAAGTACGGTCGACTGGGGCAATTTCAACATACCGATTGATGAAAAATATTTCCACCAGCTAAAGACCAAAATGCTGCAATACCTAAACAGAAAGCATGAAATTTGGGTAAGAGATTGCGTGGCATGTGCCCACAACGATTATAAACTGAACATCAGGGTAGTGAATGAAAACCCTTGGAGCAACTTATTTTGCCACAATATGTTCTTACGCCCAACAGAGCAGCAGCTTGCTAACTTCAAGGCTGACTGGCACATTATCCAAGCACCGGGGTTTAAAGCAGACCCAGCAATTGATGGCACACGGCAAAACAACTTTGCCATCGTTTCTTTTACCCACAAAACAATCCTTATTGGCGGCACTGGCTATACGGGCGAGATGAAAAAAGGCATTTTTACCATCTTGAATTTTGTGCTGCCGTTCGAGAAGCAAGTATTGAGTATGCACTGCAGTGCCAATATTGGGGAAAATGGCGATGTTGCCGTGTTTTTTGGGTTGAGCGGAACGGGCAAAACAACCCTTAGCACAGACCCTGAAAGAAAACTGATAGGAGATGACGAGCATGGCTGGACAAAAAACTCGGTTTTTAATTTTGAAGGCGGGTGCTATGCCAAATGTATAGACCTGAGCGAGGAAAAAGAACCTGAAATTTTTAAAGCCATCAGGCCGGGGGCATTGGTGGAAAATATTGTTTTTGCCAAAGGCACAAATACCATCGACTTTCAAGATAAATCAATTACCGAGAATACCCGTGTTTGCTACCCGATAGATTTTATAAGCAATGCCGCAGAGCCAAGTATTGGCAAGCGGCCTAAAAATATTTTCTTTTTAACCTGCGATGCCTACGGTGTTTTGCCGCCAATAACCAAACTTACTGCCGAGCAGGCCATGTACCAGTTTATAAGCGGCTACACCGCAAAAGTGGCTGGCACAGAAGCTGGCGTGGCAGAGCCAAAAGCCACTTTTAGTGCCTGCTTTGGTGCGCCTTTCCTGCCTTTGCACCCTGGGTTTTATGCTAAAATGCTGGGCGATAAAATAACCGAAAACCGGGTGAACGTGTGGATGGTGAACACTGGCTGGAGCGGCGGTGGCTATGGCGTGGGCAGCAGGATGAAACTTTCCTACACACGGGCAATGATTACCGCTGCACTGAATGGGGATTTGGATGAAGTTGTATACCAAACACACCCTGTATTTGGGGTAGAAATGCCTGTAACCTGCCCCAATGTTCCAACAAGCATCTTGAACCCACAGTCTACATGGGCAGATAAATACGCCTATATTGCAGAGGCCAATAGGCTAGCTGCATTGTTTACCAGCAATTTTGAGCAATATGCAGATGGCGTAAGCGAAGAAGTTTTAGCTGCTGCCCCTAAGCCATTGGATATTTAAACCGCTTTACAACCGATAGTTATATTGCCCACAAAAACACCTTAGTAGTTACAACTAATCTTTAAAATCCCTTCTCCCGCTATATGCAGCCTTGTGCGTTACGCACAACTTCCACTTAAAATTGCCCACAACTGTTCAGTTGTGCAATTTTATAACCATCTTTTCGTTATTATAGCACCGTATCTATTTATTTTGAATGCAACAGGCACTGTTACATAAGGGCAATTCACGTTCCAGCATGTTGCTATATGCCGTTTTGTGTTGCTTTTTAATGGCTGCAAGTATGGTTTGCTTTGGCCAGCCGGATGTTAGCTCCATGAGTTATAAAATAAAAGGGTACAGGGAAAATGGGATTTATGGCCCCAAAGACAGCAAAGTGGGTTATAGCATTAAGTTAAAGAATGTAATAAACGACAACCAAAAGGGCAATATTTATGTGGATGTGCAAAACGACCTTCAACAGTCGCTTTATCACGAGGATATACCCCTTTTTATAAAACCGGGCAGCAGCTATTCCAAAGACGTTGAGATAGATGTTGCCAAGCTGCCTACAGGTTTCTATAATATAGTATTCAGCATAACCACCAATCATTATAACCAATTTTTGAGTTATGTGTTTTCGGTGGAGCCAGAAAAAATGAAGCCTACCGGCGTGCGGCCAAATGATTTTGCCAGTTTTTGGGACAATGCCCGCAACGAGTTGGCCAACACAAACCCTAATTATAGGGTTACTAGGCGAGGGGATGTTTCTACCAATGGCAATGATGTATATTTGGTTGAGTTCCAGTCGCTGGGCAATGCAACCATCAGGGGATGGCTTAGCGTGCCAAAAAGCAGGGGTAAAAACCCGGTTTTGTATAGGCTGCCGGATTATGTAACACCCGTGGCGCCAGAATCGAGGGCAGACATGGCGGTTTTTACGCTGGATGTAAGGGGCATTGGCAATAGTGCTGACATAGGAAGGCTAGACTATAGCAGCTTTATAGTAAATGGGCTGGGCAGCCGTGAAACTTATATTTACCGGGCAGTATACATGGACTGCCTTAGGGGGATTGACTTTATTTGCAAGAATGCCGCAGACCTAAAGATAGACCCAGCAAAAATAATAGTTACTGGCACGGGGCAAGGGGCCGCAATTGCAGCAGTAGTGGCAGGTTTTGACAACAGAGTGAAGGGGCTTGTGCTAGACAGGCCTACGTTGGTAGATATGCGTACTACTTTTGCCGTAGGTGAAATAAAGACACTAGTGCCTTGGCCTATCCCTGCTTTTAAAGGATTTTTCAATGCAAACAGGCTTTCCCTTGATAATTTCTTTAAAACGTGGGATTATTTTGATGCCCTCAGTTTTGCTTCGTTAATAAAATGCCCCACATTGGTAGGCACGTCTTTAAAAAATGGGGTTAGTTTGCCACAATGCGCTTACAATTTTTACAACCAGGTATTGGCGCCTAAGCGAGAAATATACAGTTGCCCCGACAATGAAGTGGGAATTGACCAATCATTCTATATTTTTGAAAATAATTGGATAAAAGAAACGTTGAGGCTTTCGTATTAAATTTGCTCATTATAAATATACAAATGAAAAAAATTACTTTTTTACTAGTTTGCCTTGTTTTTGGGATACAATTATCCTGGGCTGGTTTCCCCATTGGCAAAGGGCGTTCTGTAATAATACCGGGCTACAATTATTACCATGCAAATGGTTACTGGGACGGCAAAAGGGCTTATTCAGACTATCCTACGGGTAATTTTTCCTCTCATTATTTTAGCATATATGGAGGTTATGGCCTTAGCCGCAGGTGGAACTTTCTGTACAGCCTGCCCTTTGTGGTACAGGTTGACAATAATACGCAGGGCAACAAAAAACGCCTTACAACAGCAGGCTTTGGCGATGCCATGGTAGGTCTTAGCTATTTTTTCAACGACTTCGATGCTAATAACCATGTGTCCCTTACAGGACTGCTGTATTTTCCTTTGTACAGCAACCCATTAAAACCAAATCCTATTATTGGTTTCCAATCGCTTGCAGGCGAGCTGAAACTGGGTTTTTCTGGTAGTGCCACGGGCAGTTTACGCAATCCTTATTACGATATAGAGTTTGGGGTTAGGCAATACTTTAATACAGAGGGGCCATTTCAAGTGTTTGCCAATATCACGGGTGGTGTACCCTTGAGCGATGATTGGAAGGTAAGCGGCACTATAAGCGGCATTAATTCGCTAAGTAGTGCCATCAGCAGCACCCAAGTGTTTTACAATTACAACAAAGATTTCGATTATGTGCGCATAGCTGCTAATGCCGGAAAAGTTATTAACGACAATGTTTCTATCTGGGGTGGCATATATACTGATATTACAGGCCGGAGCGTGGGAAGGGGCAGTGGGTTGTCTTTGTCTGCTGTTATTAAATTCTAAGGTATTAAAAAAAAGGAAATAGGCAAAGATGAAAAGAATATTATTGATTGGCATGATAGCAAGTTGTGCTATCAATGCAAAAGCCCAAAAAGACTTTAAAGTATTAAAAACATTTAAAATATCTGGTGCGGGCGGGTGGGATTATATTGCCGTGCAGCCAAACTCCAACAGGGTATTTGTATCCCACGGTACGCAGGTAAATATTATTGATAAAAACACAGGCGACTCCTTGGGTGTTATACCCAATACCATTGGCGTGCATGGCATTGCTTTTGTGCCTGCTTTGAACAAGGGTTATACCACCAATGGCAAAACCAATACATCCACGGTGTTTAACCTAAAAACATTTGCGATTATTGACTCCATCCCTACTGGCCAAAAGCCCGATGCTATTTTCTATGACGCTGCAATCAAAAAAATAGTGGTTTGCAATGGCAAAAGCAAGGACTTGTCTTTTATAGACCCATCTACCGATAAAGTAGTAGCTACCGTGGGAGTTGGCGGCAGCCCTGAAACAGCAGTAAGCGATGGTGCTGGAAAAATATTCGTGAACATTGAAGACAAAAATGAGATAGTAGCTATTGATGGCAAAACCTATTCCATATTGGCACATTGGCCAATTACCCCTGGAGATGCACCTACGGGGCTGGTAATAGACACAAAAACAAAAAGATTGTTTGCAGCCTGTGGCGATAACAGCATGTTAATAGCCGTAAATGTCGAAACAGGAGCTATTATAGACAAGCTAGCCATAGGTGCAGGCTGTGACGGGGCTGCTTTTGATCCAACAACCAATAATATCTATACCTCAAACGGAACAGATGGCACTATTACCGTGATACATGAAGATGATGCCAACAAGTTTGCTGTAACAGGTACAAGTAACACTAAAAAAGGGTCTAGGACAATTGCATTGGACACACAAACCCATCTATTGTATCTTCCCACTGCCGATTTGGAGGCATCCACAGGCAAAGGCAGGCCAAAAGCTATACCTGGCACGTTCCAAGTGTTAGTAGTAGGGAAACGGTAATTGGTTTTGGTTAATATGCCATAAAGACACTAAGACGCAAGGTGGCACTAAGTTTTAAAGAAAGGATGGAATACAAAGCATGTAATTCATTTTTCTTATTCTTCTTAGTGCCTCTTTTTTTATTTGTGCTAATTTTTGTTTTCGTGCCTTTCTGAAAACTAGCAATTACAATTTAAACGTAACGCCTATTTTTCCGTTGCCAAACGCATTGTTACCACCAAATTCCAAGTTTAGGCCAAATTTATTGGTAAAATAATACCTGCCGCCTACTTGCCCACCAAGGCCTAAGCCAGAGCTGTGCGTTCCATCATAGGCTGCGGGTAAAGACCATACATAAAACCCAACATTTAGCCCTGCGTAAAAGTCGAAGTCTTTAGGGATTTCCAAAACCCTGTTGAAATGGTAGTTTACATTGCCAGAGATACCTGTGATAGTACTCTTGTAATAGTCATGATTGCCTCTCCAGTCTTCCCTGTACGAACGGACAGACAACTCGCCACCTACTGTAATATCCCTCGAAGCACCATAATCTATGCCAAGATATACAGGTACCCCCCAGCTAGAAAATCCAAGGCCAAGGTTTAGTTGTGCTTTTCCTGGAGTTAATGAACCTTGCCCGTAGGATGTGCCAAATGCAAGCAAAACGGTAAATGCTAAAAGAATTTTTTTCATAATTTGATTATTTTGAATAGCCATCATTGCTAAATGCTAATGTGACTTGTAATAAATGATACGGGTCCATTTCAAAACTTAGCTGATTGCCTTACCCTTAAATAGTTAAACATCTGCTGCTTATTGGGATACTTTTATGCACCCCATAATTCCGAATTCTGCTTTGTGCTTCTTTGTGTTTTTATGCCTAAAAATAATGCTTAGAGTTGTTTTATAAAACCACAATTTCCACACCGCTCGTTTCTTCCTCGGCAGCCTTTGCCTTTATTTTTGCCAAGTAGGCCTCTGCATCGCTGCGGATAACAGCATATTTGTCGCTAACGGTGTCTAACAAATCATTGAATTTGTCTTTTATTATATCGGCATAGTCTTCTTCGCCTAAGCTTGAAATTTTACTCCTTGTGATGCTCCCTTTTTCAGGTGCATATAAAATGCCCAATATAGCTCCTGCGGCTGCCCCTGCCAATAGTGTGTAAACTATTCTTTTTGTGCTCATGATTTTTTGTTTTTAATTGTTATTAAATAGATCTACCTTGTATTAACCTAAATATTATGGCAATTAATGCTATTACAAGTAGAATATGGATAAGCCCCCCTACACTGTAAGCAAAAACCCCAATAGCCCAACAAATAATAAGTATTACTGCGATTGTATAAAGTAAATTTCCCATTTTTTTAATTTTTAATTACTGATGAATAAAACCATTACCGTGCCAATGCTTGCAACTGATAAATTCTATTTGAAAAGTTTATTTTGTATAATATTTTAGGGCTTTAAAAAAAGGCTGTGGAAAAAAATCCACAGCCCTAACCCCAACCCTAACACTAAAACAAGATAAAATCTGTTTATTTTTATAAGCTAGTAGGTTGTTTTTAATTCAACCCTTCTATTTTTTGCACGCCCAAGAGCAGTCTTGTTGCTTGCAATTGGGTTTTCTTCGCCATGGCCAGAAGCCGTAACCCTAGAGGCAGCAATGCCCTTATCTACTAAGTAATTTTTTACTGACTCAGTACGTTTTTGCGAAAGCGTAACATTTTTAGCAGGGTCGCCATTGCTATCTGTATAGCCGTCAATTATTAAGTTTGCACCTTCGTTACGGTTTAATATTTTTGCAAGTTCATCAAGTTGTACAAGAGAAGCTACTTTCAATTTATCGCTATTGTTTTCAAAGAAAACTTTGCTGCCTATTTGTGTAATCCTTGTTACTTCTTCTTTGGTTATTTGTGGGCAACCTTTATTGGCCATTGTGCCTTTTACAGCAGGGCAACGGTCGTCTATATCTGCCACACCATCACCATCGGTATCAGGGCAACCTTTCAAGCTTGCTGGACCAGCTGCATTAGGGCAACGGTCTTCTTCGTTCACCACGCCATCGTTGTCGTTATCCATTGCACATCCAGAAGCATCTACTTTGTAGCCTGCTTTTGTATTAGGGCATTTGTCGTCTGCATCAGAAACACCATCACCATCTGTGTCTGGGCAACCTTGAAACTTGGCAAGGCCTGCTACAGTAGGGCATTTGTCGTCTTTGTCTGCTATGCCATCGCCATCAGTATCTGGGCATCCTTGAAACTTAGCAAGGCCAGCTACATCTGGGCATTGGTCGTCTTTATCAGCTACGCCATCACCATCTTTATCTGGGCAGCCATTCAAGGCCACTGTGCCAGCTACATCGGGGCAAGCGTCAATATAATCTGCAACGCCATCTTTGTCCTTGTCTAGCGGGCAACCTGTTTTGTCAACAGCTACCATGGCAGGAGTATTGGGGCATTTGTCTATACGATCAGCTACGCCATCGTTGTCAGCATCTTTTTTCTTGCCAAAATTGAAAGAAAATCCTGCTGTATGAAAAAGGTACGAATCATTTTGACCACCAACAACCCCGTCTCTTTTGTCGTTGTTTGAGTAAATAAAGGTTTCCTGCAAAGTAAAGTTTACTTGAGAACCCAATTTAAACCTTACACCAGCACCATAAGATGGTGTAGCATAATCAACGTTTGTATTAGAAATAGCTAGGTTTTTATCAAACACCATAGCACCAGCTCCAAGAAAAATAAAAGGTCTTACAAAAGACTTTTCGCCAAGGATATTAAATTTCAAGTTAAGCAATGCAGACGTAAACCCAGAAGAAAAAGGCTTTGAAGTTTTATCGGCGGTATAGCCAATCTTGCCCTTGTCTATCATTAAGCTCAGGTCTAAGTGGTTTCCTAAATACCGGGAAAAAGTAATACCCCCTAAATAATTAATA
Source organism: Parasediminibacterium schistidii (assembly GCF_046546515.1). Classification (NCBI taxonomy): domain Bacteria; kingdom Pseudomonadati; phylum Bacteroidota; class Chitinophagia; order Chitinophagales; family Chitinophagaceae; genus Parasediminibacterium; species Parasediminibacterium schistidii. Next base: position 226,700 of record NZ_JBKHKJ010000002.1, read on the forward strand.
TTGTCCAGCGAGTAATTTGTGCTGTAGAAATCGTTCCCCAGGTCGCCATTATACTGCGTTACGCCACCATGCAAGCCTACGCTCCATTTCAAATCTTGTGTTTGTGCCTTTGTAACTAGTGTAAATGCTATACACATACAAGCTAGTAGTAATAATTTTTTCATCTTATTTGTCATTTAATGTTTTAGCTAGGGCGTAATTGCCATAACTGTCTTAATGTTATAATTTTTACAATTAGGCTACTATTGTGCCAAATGGTTTTGTATCTACCTATGTGGGATATGAGGAGGTATAAAAAAAATAAGTGGGGTATTTATGCTACACTTTATTAAAAATTGGGATATAAAAGCGGCTTTTAAGGCTTATTTAAGTCCTAGGGCTACAAAAAAGACGGTCACCAATCGGTAACCGCCTTGCTTACTAATAAAAACTTACTACTAAAATTTTAAATTGCTAGCTAGTTGTTTCAGTGCTATTTCAGCAGCTTTTGCGTTGTAGCTAAGGCTAACCAACTGGTAACCTGCATTTTCAAAACTTTGCTGTGCCAGTTTTAAGTCGATAATGGTTGACTGCCCTAGCCTGAATTTTTGCAGTACCAAATCCAAGAGTTTGCCCGAAAGGGCATAGTTTTCCTTGCCGGTTTTTAACTGCTGCAGCGAAACGGTATAGGTTTCGTAATAGCTGGTGGCATTTGCATAAGCATTGAACAACAGGCTATTTTTTTGCAAGGCGGCATTCTCGGTATTTATGGCAGCTACCTGCTGCTGCCGCTTGTATATAGAGCCGTTATAAATAGGTATGCCTAAGGAAACGCCTACAAAAGGGCCGTAAGATTGGTTGAGCAGGCTAAAGCCAGCCGCGCTTTTATTATTGCTAAACAAATAGCCTGCATTTGCCTTTACTGTTGGGTAGCGGAGGGCTGCAGTTTCTTTTTCTATTTGCCTGTTTATGGCTACCTGCTGTGCTGCCGCCACAATTTGGGGGTTGTTAGCCAACCTGTTTTTAATACTATCTAGTACAATGGTTGTATCTACAATAATGGTATCACGAATAGTAATGTTGGTATCGGTTGGTATGGTAATTAATGTAAGGAGGATTATTTTTGCCTGGCTTATAGCTAATTCCTGGCTTTTTTGTTGTTGCTTCAAGTCATTCAAGTCAGACTGTGCCTGAAAAATATCGGCATCATTTGCCAGCCCTACTTGCTTGCGGCTTTGCAGTATGCTTAGTTTTTCTACCGAGGCATCTATCGATTTCAAAATGGTTTTCAAAAGCCCTTGCTGCATTACAATAGTATAGTATTGCGTGGTGATAGATGCGATAAGCGTTTGTATTTGCAGGTTTAGCTGTTGCCTGCCTTGCTGTTCCAGCAGGGCTAGCCTTTTTTCGGTAGCATGTACCCTCATGCCATTAAACAGCAGTATGCTTCCTGTAATGCCAGCTGTAAGCGTGTTGGAGCCAACATTGTCTCTTTTTACGTCTTTGCTTGCGTCTGTATAGGTTTGGTTAATGCTTTGCACCTGCTCATTGTCGGCCAAAGACCCAGCAACAGTAGGCAAAGCACCTACAATGCCTTTATAGTTGTTTATATGGGCAATGTCTATATTGTTTTGTGCAACTCGTATGTCAAAATTATTTTTCAGGGCGGTATTAATGGCATCTTGCAGCCTAAAAAAGGGTTGGCAAAGCCCATTGACCGCCATGCCTACAAAAATTAATAGCATTAACCTCTTTACCATGCGGTGAAGTTATCTAGTCGACACATAATATGTAGCAGAAATTGTACCAACGGGCAGTAAATGAATTTCGGCGGATGGGGGTGGCGGCTTAAAGCTAAATTTAATATTACTCTATTCAGTTATAATTCCATTATCAGGTTGTATTGCGGGATATATCCATAAGGGCAGTTTCTTGTTTTGTTATATAATATTGACTCCTATTTATTTATTTTAACACTCAAATTTGACAATATAGAAAAAAGCAATATTTTCATTGCTTAATTTATTTTATGAGAATATATCAAATAGCTGGCACAGCTTGTTTTGCAATGATGGGCATTGCCGTATCGGCACAAAAAATGCCTGCCAAACAAAAGTTTATCGAAACGGCCAATATGGACAAGTCCGTGAAGCCAGGCGACAATTTTTATACATATGTAAATGGAAAATGGGAGAAAAATGCAGTGATACCCCCTACCGAAAGCAGCATTGGCTCTTTTTTAGATTTGTACAACCGTACCAAGGAAAAACTAAAAGGCATATTGCTAGATGTGTCTAAAGGAGGGCAGGTACCTGGCAGCATAGAACAAAAAGTAGGCGATTTCTATGCTTCTGGGATGGATTCGGCAACCATAGAAAAATTGGGCTATTCGCCTATAAAGCCGTTTTTAAAAGAAATTGATGCCATAAAAGATTCAAAAGGCATTACGTTATTTATTGCTAGGGAACAGGCTGAAAACACCAATATCCTTTATGCACTTGGCGTGAGTGCCGATGACAAAAACAGCAGCATGAACATCCTCAGTTTCTCACAGGCGGGCTTAGGCTTGCCAGACAGGGACTATTATTTTAAAACCGACCCTGCTACCGTTGCTATCCAAAAAGCATATCAAGCCTACCTTGCAAAGTTATTTACCATTACTGGAACCGATTCTGTAAAAGCAGCTAAAAACGTAGCCTCTATTTATGATTTGGAAAAACAATTAGCCACTAGCCACCGCACCAACGTAGAACTACGTGACCCTCAAAGCAACTACAACAAAATGGCAGTAACGGATTTGCAAAAAACAATGCCGGTGTTTGACTGGAAGGGTTTGTTTGCTGTGCTGCATGTAAACCCAGATTCTATAAACGTAAACCAGCCTGCTTTTTATACCAAGGTAAACGAGCTGTTAAAATCAGTGCCTTTAAGCACATGGAAGGAATACTTGAAAGCAAGCGTATTGAAAGAAGCCGCCCCTGCCCTAAGCAGCGACTTTGTAAATGCACGTTTCAACTATATTAAATCCCTAACCGGACAGAAAAAAATAAAACCCCGCTGGGAACGTATTTACCGTGCCACGGATGGTAACCTTGGCGATGCACTTGGCCAGTTGTATGTAAAAAAATACTTTACAGCAGACGCTAAGAAACGTATGCTGGTTTTGGTAAACAACCTAAGCATCGCTTTTGAAAACCGCATCAACAGGCTAGATTGGATGAGCGGTGAAACCAAGACTGTTGCCAAAGAAAAGCTACACGCCTTTTTAAAGAAAATTGGCTTCCCAGACAAATGGAGGGATTACAGTGCAGTAACCATTAACAGAGGTACTTATTTCAATAACTTGGTTGCTTGTGCCAAAAACGAGTTTAACTACCAAATAAGCAAAGTGGGCAAATCTGTTGACAAAACAGAGTGGGGCATGACACCGCCTACCATCAATGCCTATTACAACCCAACCTTTAATGAAATTGTATTCCCCGCCGGCATTTTGCAATTCCCATTCTTTGACCCTGCCGCCGACGATGCCATTAACTATGGAGGCATAGGCATGGTGATAGGCCATGAAATGACACATGGTTTTGACGACCAAGGCGCACAGTACAACAAAGACGGCAACCTTGCCAATTGGTGGGCCACCGCCGATAGTGTGCAGTTTGTAGCCAAAAGCAAGAAAGTAATAGACCTCTACAGCAGCTTTACCGTTTTAGATACATTACATATAAATGGCGAGCTAACTACTGGCGAAAACATGGCAGACATTGGCGGCATTGCCATAGCTTATGAAGCCTTTAAAATGACCAAGCAGGGCAAAGACACTACACGAATAGACGGCTTTACGCCAGACCAACGTTTCTTTATATCTTTTGCCCAGATTTGGCGCAGCAAAGAGAAAGACGAAGTGCTACGCCAGCAGGTAAACACCAATCCACATTCGCCAGCCAACTGGCGCGTACTGGGTCCATTGATGAACTTCACACCTTTTTACACGGCATTTAATGTGCAACCCGGCGACAAAATGTACAAACCAGAGGCAGACAGGATAAAGATTTGGTAAGCAATAAAAATTCTTCACCACATAGAATGAAGTTTAAAAGGAGTTAAAAAAAACAAAGCAAGTCCTTTTTCCTTTGCTTCTTCTTTTTTTCTTTGTGCCACTTTGAGCCTTTGTGTCTTTGTGGCGAAAAAAAATTACTGCGTGACAACAAATTCCTTTTGGAAGTTTCAACAATCTCCCTTTACATTTGCACCAGTTCTTTAACATACTTATCAAGAAAGGCAGAGGGAATTGGCCCTGTGAAGCCTTGGCAACCCAAACAAGTAAACCACCACTTGTTTAGAAGGTGCCAACTCCATCCCCCAAAAGGGGAAGAGATAAGACAGCGTTGGTTTACATACTTAGTTTTGAATACATTAACCTGTATCAATATTAAAAGCCCGTCTGGATTATTTCTGACGGGCTTTTTTATTTGGTTACGAGTTATGGATTATAAATTATGAGTTGCTAGTGCTTGTACCTTGTAATAACTAACCTTGCAACTGCCTCTATCTCCTCTTGCTAATTGTTATTGGCTATAATTTATATTTTTTAATGCCTCTGCTTGCAGCCAATGGTGGAGGTCTATAAATTGTTTGCAAGTAGCTAAAAACAAATTTACCATGAGCAATTTACATTTTGAAACATTACAGTTACATGCAGGCCAGCAGGCCGATTCTGCCACCAACGCAAGGGCAGTACCTATTTACCAAACCACATCGTATGTGTTCAACGATACTGCCCATGCGGCTAACCTGTTTGGGTTAAAGGCTTTTGGCAATATCTATACTCGTATCATGAACCCCACGACTGATGTGTTTGAACAACGCATTGCGGCATTGGAGGGTGGCGTGGCAGCATTAGCCACGGCTAGTGGCCAATCGGCACAGTTTATTGCCCTGAATAACATCTTACAGGCTGGCGACAATTTCGTTTCCACTTCTTTTTTATATGGCGGCACTTACAACCAGTTTAAGGTAGCTTTTAAAAGGCTAGGTATTGATGTACGTTTTGGCAATGGCGACGATGCCGCTAGCTTTGAGCCGCTGATAGACGGTAAAACAAAAGCCATTTACTTAGAAACCATAGGTAACCCACGCCTAAACATCCCCAATTTTGAGCAGTTTGCCGCATTAGCCAAAAAACATGATTTGCCACTGATTGTGGACAACACCTTTGGCGCAGGCGGATTTTTGTTCAAGCCATTGGAGCATGGTGCGCATATAGTAGTGGAAAGTGCCACCAAATGGATTGGCGGCCACGGCACCAGCATTGGCGGCGTGATAATAGACGGTGGTAATTACAACTGGGGCAATGGCAAGTTCCCACAGTTTACCGAGCCTAGCGAAGGTTACCACGGGTTGGTATTTGCAGATATTTTTGGCGTGAACAACCCATTGGGTCTGCCCAATATTGCGTTTGCCATCAGGGCAAGGGTAGAAGGCCTGCGTGATTTTGGGTCATCCCAAAGCCCATTCAATTCTTTCCTGCTGATACAGGGCTTGGAAACATTGAGCCTGCGGGTAGAACGCCATGTACAAAACGCATTGGCATTGGCCAAATGGCTAGAAGCACAGGAAGCCGTGGAATATGTATTGTATCCCGGCTTAGAAAGCAATGCTTATCACGAGCTGGCCAAAAAATACCTGAAAAATGGTTTTGGTGGCGTGCTGCAAGTGGCCATAAAAGGGGGCAGGGAAAAGGCAGAGCAATTTATCAATAGCCTGAAATTAATCAGCCACCTAGCCAATGTGGGCGATGCCAAAACACTGGCCATCCACCCTGCATCTACCACGCACGAGCAGCTTAGCGAGGAAGAACAAATAGCTGCTGGCGTTGCACCAAACTTGGTGCGTATAAGCGTTGGCATAGAGCATATTGAAGATATTAAAGCCGATATAGAACAGGCGTTGGCATAAATATTTTTGCCACAAAGGCTCAAAGGCTCTAAGCAGCACGAAAGGCTTAAGTAAAGAAAAAGGTTACTCATTTTTTATTTGTCTGAATTAGGATTTTTAGGATTTAGGTGATTAAAAGGATTTAATACCTTCGCTTATCCCTTTATTCACAATAATCCACAAAATCACGGTTCAGACAACTTTTTTAATTAAAAAACAATACCCGCTATGCTGTTTCCAGCAGCGGGGCTTTTCCAGGGTTTTAGGGGTTAATGCCTCTTGCCCATTACATATAAATATGTCAAAGATTTTTAACCACCACGAATCATTTGAATTAGAATGCGGCAAACGCATAGAAAACCTAGCATTGGCTTATACCACTTATGGGCAACTAAATGCTGCAAAAGACAATGTTGTATGGGTTTTCCATGCCCTTACTGCAAACTCGGACCCAGCAGAATGGTGGCCGGGGCTAGTGGGCGAAGGCTTTTTGCTTTGCCCTGAGCAATATTTTATTGTTTGTGTAAACATGCCCGGCAGTTGCTATGGCAGCACCAATGCCATAAGCATCAACCCCACTATAGGGAAACCTTACTACCACAGCTTCCCTTGGTTTACCACGAGGGACATGATACGGAGCTACCAAGCATTGAGAGAAGTATTGGGCATCACCCACATCAAAATTGGCATTGGCGGCAGCATGGGCGGGCAACAACTGCTGGAATGGGCTATTGAGGAACCGGATTTATTTGAATACATCATACCCATTGCCACAAACGCATTCCATTCGGCATGGGGCATCGCTTTCAATGCCTCGCAGCGGCTTTGCATAGAAAATGACCATACTTGGTTATCGGAAAGGAAAGATGCTGGCATCAATGGCATGAAGGCCGCAAGGAGCATAGCATTGCTTAGCTACCGCAACCACGATACCTACGACAGCAGGCAAACGGGTATTACGCCTGATACCATAACCCACCCAGTGGACAAACAAATATTCAGGGCCGAAACCTACCAACGCTACCAAGGCGAAAAGTTGGCCAAGCGTTTCAATGCGTTTAGCTATTATGCCCTTAGCCGTGCCATGGACAGCCACAATGTGGGCAGGGCACGTGGCGGTGCAGTAGCCGCTTTGCAAACCATCAAAGCAAAGGCACTCGTTATAGGCATTTCTACCGATTTGTTGTTCCCCGTGCAGGAGCAGGCATTTTTAGCAGAAAATATACCACAGGGGAAGCTTGCTGTGATACAGTCATTATACGGCCATGATGGCTTTTTGTTGGAATTTGAGCAGATAGAAAAAGTGATAAGGGATTTTATTGGATAATACACTAAAAAATCATTAAGCCTCGCTTTTTGCTATTTCATGTTGGCGGCTTTTGCTTTTTACCCTGTCATTTTCTAGGCTTGCCAAACGTTCTTTATCAGCTTTAATAAATGCACTAAGCCCTTGTTTTTACTTGTCTGTAAGCGGTTTGCCTTTAATTACAAAATCAATCCCCTCTGGTTCTTTGTATGTATCCCATGATTATCTGTTTTTAAAATTTACCCACCCCTAAACATCGCTTTTCGTTTACCTAAAAATGCCTCCACCCCTTCCTGCTTGTCGGCTGTTGCAAAGCAACGGCTAAAGGCATCCAGTTCTACTTCATAGCCATTTAACGCAGGGTTGTGCGCTGCATTCGCTGCTTCTATGCAGGCAGCTACTGCCAGCGGTGCTTTGCTATTGATGGTTTGCAGCAGCGCAATGGCAGTGGGCAGCAATGCTTCTGGCTCCACCACATGGTTTACCAGCCCATATTGGTATGCCGTGGCAGCATCTACCATATTGCCGCTTAGCATCATTTCCAATGCTCGGCCTTTGCCAATATGCTGCACCAAACGCTGTGTGCCGCCATAGCCGGGTATGAGGCCAAGATTTACCTCGGGCTGGCCAAACTTTGCATTGGCAGATGCTATGCGTATATGGCAGCTCATGGCCAACTCGCATCCGCCCCCTAGTGCAAAACCATTTACGCAGGCAATGATGGGCTTGCGGCTGTTTTCTATTTTAAAAAAAGTGTCCTGCCCGGCATTTGCCAGCTTTTTGCCTTCAGTAGCAGCGTAATCGTTAAACTCCGAAATATCGGCCCCGGCCACGAATGCTTTTTGGCCGCTGCCTGTGATAATTGCAGACTGTATGGCTGGGTTGGTGCCCATTTCATCAAGAGCTAGGTTTAGCTCTGCCAGAACGTCTTTGTTCAAGGCGTTCAGCTTATCTGGGCGGTTGATGGTGATGGTAAATATGCCGTTTTCTAGCGTAGCAAGCAATGTTTTATACATGGAATAAAGGTATGGATATATTGCCTTTATATAGCCACAAAGGCGCAAAACACAAAGTAGCACAAAGAAAAAGGAAAGAAAAAGGGCTTTACTCACTCCCTTTTTCTTTCCTTTTTCTTTGTGCTATGTGCTTATTGGTAAACACCAAAATTATTTCTGAATAACCAACTTGCTTACCTGCATGTTGCCATCTACCAGCAGCGAAAGGTTGTAGTTGCCACGGCTTAGGGCAGTAAGGTTGTTTAGGGTTATGGTGTTGTTGCCCTTTTGCAAATACCTGGCTTCCGAAACAATTGCCCTGCCGAGCAAATCGGTGATTTTTATGGTTACAGCCTGGTCTTTGCTGGCAGCTACAGACAATTGCAAGTAGCCACTTGTAGGGTTGGGGAACAGCTTTATGGTACCTGACATTTTAGTTGTGGCAAGCACAATAGACTCGGAATAGGTGATGCTGCCAGTTTTGCCTACTATCTTTAACCTGTAATAAACCGAAAGTGAAGCACTGCTAATGGTATTGGTGAAATGGTATTGATATGTACTGGCTTGTGCCGCAGCTAAGCTGCCGACCGCTTGGAAATTAACCCCATCCACGCTTTTTTCCACGATGGTGGCTGCCGCATCCCCATCGCTATTGTACCAATTTAGGCTGGCAATGCCATTATTTACATTGCCTGAAAAAGAAAGTTTATGTACTGGAAGCGGAATTGTGTAGCAAATTTCAAGTCGGGCTTTTACAGAATCGGGGTCGTTAAATGAATAAAAAATCATGCTATTATAGGTAGCTTCAGTTTGCAGCCTAAGCAGTACGCCATAATTGCTATCAGGCCTGTTTACCCAAAGCTGTACAAAATCTTGCATGTCTAACACATAATTCTGATGCAAGGAAGTACTTTGAGCCAATACTTTTTGGTTTTGCTGTGTTACAGTGGGTTGTGATGCCCATCCAACATTATTCATATCCCATGGACCTAAAGCCCTTTGTAACAAAGAAGTATTCGCAGTGCCAAAGGTTGGGTCTATTCTGTTACCATTAGCCAAGCCAACCGTTTTTGCATACAAGTATAGTTTAGCACTTGAGATTGTCGCGTTTTTAGGAATGGTGCTAACATCATATTGGAAGAGTGTACGCTGTGTCCAAATGGGGTAACCATTGGCATTGCTTGTCCATCCTAAAGATTCAATTTCAGAAGTGCCAAAATTTCCTGAAGAATTGTTTTTAGCAAAATTATTGTTTACGATAGCTACCTTAAAAAGCCCGCTCGTAGAGCTTGCTTTTAAAGTTAAACTTTGTCCACATGTTTGTGCATTGGCAAAAGCCACGAAGGAGAAAAAAGAAATTGCGATTAAAAAATGTTTCATAGCCTAGGTTTTTTTGATTAAAATTATGATAATTAAGCGACTTTAAAAGCAGTAAAATAATAATTATTTGCTGCCGCAATTAGGTCAAGTTTTATATAATATGATTGAATAAAATCTAAATAGGCTTTAAATTCATGTGTTGGAACTACAAACTCATCAAAGAAAATAATATCGCCTTTTTTAAGGAAAGGAGCAAAGGACGTCAATGCAAACAATGTTGAGGAATACAAGTCTGCATCCATCATCAATACATTTCTTTTATTGGGGTTGAACTCTTTTAAAAACCCTGGCAAAGTTTGCTGGAACAGACCAGTATAAAATTTGCCGCGTGCATCATTAATTACCGGTACACTAAAATCGGTTGAGAAATACCCTTTCTTATATCCGCCCCAATCTTCTGGCAAGCCATCAAAAGTATCAAAGCCATAAAAACGGCTATCGGGGTGTTTGTTTTGTTCCACCCAAACTTTAAATGAATAGCCGTCTGCAACGCCAAATTCTACATAATTAATTTCCCCATCCAATTTCTCCGTTTCAAAAACATGCTTGTAGAAATTATTGCGTTTAAAATAATCCCAGTTACTTGGAAAATCATTATAGGTAATCCCTTTATTTTCAGACACCCATTTTGAAAAACGTGTTAAATAAGCCATGTTTTCAAAAAATCCAAGAAAAAATCCAAAAACAAGATGCAGCCTAAGCTGGATAAATAAAATTTTTGTATAACGAATAAAAAACAACCTCATGTTGCAATAATAAGAATTTCATTTACGCAAATAATTTTTTGTAAAAAATAAAATTAAATAGCCCTTCAAACAGGACATTTTTTGACTATTTCTTTTTTTGAGGTGCTTGTATATTTTCTAAAAACCCTAAAAGGGTTAAACAATAGTAGCCATGGGTGCAACCTGTGGTAGGCATTTAAGGTGGAAACAACCCCTGCAGTGGTTGAAAATACCCATACTAAACTTATGTATTTAAAAATTTTATTGTTTAAATAATCAGTTCAACGGGTTCATTTTAAATCTTCGCTTTTTATTGACCTTTTTATTTAGAAGAAGCTTTACTAAGTGATTGTGAAAGCCCCACCATACATCCTGACATCAACCCAGCCCTCTACAAGGGAGAGAGGGCCAAGAACAAAGGAGGGAATATGAAGAACAAAGCGAATATTTGAAATGGGTTATTGTCTGTTTTTTAGTCGTTTATTTTTTTCCTATTTTCCTTTTTGGCCTATAACTAATTGATATTCAGTTTTTTATGTTTTTAAGCCTCATTTTTTATGATAATTTAAGCGAATTTTATGATAATGTATTGATAATGGAATGATAGTTTTATTATAAGAAACTGATCATTTATTGATAATAAACTGATATGATTTTGATAGTGAATTATTATTTTCCTAAGCCAATTAACACCTTGTGCAAGAGCTAAAGCGAAGATGGCTAGTTCCTTTTTCAATGTAAAATTGGCATGGATAAGTATATAGCCCAAAATTAAAATCCTATATGGGGGAAATATTCCCCCATGAGCATCCAAAATTTCCCCCATATAGGATTGTCCTTTTCAATAGTCCGTGAATTATTCCCAATTTTACAGTATGTAGCCCCTTTGTTCCCGCTAAGCAAGCCGCCTCGGTTGTCCTAGTCCCGGTTCTTAGACTTGCGGCACTAAATTTAATATGCAAATAAAAATTATTATATGTTCATTTCCGCCTTAAAAACACGCAAAAAGCACTCACAAATCACTCACTTTTCACTCACAAATCACCCACAAATCACTCAAAAATCACTCACGTTTCACTCACAAATCACTCATCTTAAAAAACAAAAAAACACTGTATTTCAATGAGTTATAACCAAAGAGGGCCTGATATTTAAAATTAAGAACAAAATACACTGCCAAAAGCGGGGGCTCCGCCCCAAAAAAAAGGTGTCCGCACAGTAGCGCTGCGGAGGGGGTACAGTAGGTGCAGCTATTTTTGGATAACACAATTAGCTAAGCTTTGAAATGCACCCCCGATCCTATACAGCCTACCAGTGAGATTTGGTAACTTTTGGAAAGTTGCCAAGTCAAAAAACAAGCAGTTAAGCGAAAAACTTTTTTGCATCCCCAAAACCTTTTACGCATTGCGTATATTCTCAATTTGCTAAACTGTTTGTTATTTCGCTATTTTTGGGCAAATTGAGGGGTTGCAAGGGCATAGGAATGGCAGTTTAGTGTTTGCTGATAGAAAAAGTAGTTGCATTTATAGGCTTTAGCTTTATAAAATATAAAAGGGCAAGTTTTTTGCCCATCACCTATACTATCGTATTGCCTGTTTTTAAAACAATAGGCATAGCCTTGTTTGCAAATATGTGCTTGGCTCCATTAGGCCTGTCATTCCAGGGTTTACCTGCCCCTCTAATTTAAGTAACAATATGCCCTGCCGCTTTTAAAAGCGGCTCAAAAGCATTGTTTGCTGCTCAGGTGCAAGTTTGTTTAATCTGCCACTAAGGCACGAAGACTCAAAGAGGCACAAAGTTTTAAGGGGAAGAAGAAAAAAAGAAAAAATCATGTTATCAATACCTATTTGCCTTCTTATTTTTTTCTTCTTCTTTATTTCCTTTGTGCTACTTAGAGCCTTTGTGTCTTTGTGGCGAAACAATACATGGGTAGCAACAGGCATTTGCATGGCTGGGAATTTAGTTAATAACATTGTAAATTAATGATGATATGGGTTGTGGATCTTGTGGAACGGGCAAGCCTAATGGCTGCAAAAGCAATGGCGGGTGCAGCACGGGCGGTTGCAACCGGATGAATGTACACGATTGGCTGGTGAACCTTCCTTTTTCCGATGTGGAAAGCACTTGCAAAGTAATAGAGGTGAGTTTTAAACAAGGCAGCCGCAAAGAATTTTTCAGGAACACCACGCTCCAATATTTTGAAAAAGGCGACTATGTAACTGTGGAAGGCATTGGCGGGTTCGACGTGGGCGAAGTGAGCTTGAGCGGCGAGCTGGTGCGGATGCAACTGAAAAAAAGAGGGGTTGACGAATTTAGCCCCGAGATGAAAAGGATACTACGCCCCAGCATGGAAAGGGACTTGGAAACCTTTCATATAAGCAAGGGCAGGGAAGCCAAGACCCTTGCCCGCAGCCGTGAGATAGCCATAGGCTTGAAACTGCAAATGAAGCTGTCTGAAATAGAAATACAGGCCGACGGCAAAAAAGCAACCTTTTTTTACACGGCCGACGACCGGGTAGATTTCAGGGAAATGATAAAAATGTTTGCCGCCGAGTTTAAGCTAAAGGTAGAGATGCGGCAAATAGGCATAAGGCAGGAAGCGGCTAAAATGGGCGGCATTGGCAGTTGCGGCAGGGAACTTTGCTGCAGCACTTGGCTTACCGATTTTAAAAGCGTGAACACCACAGCAGCCCGGTACCAGAACCTGTCTATCAACCAAACAAAGCTTAGTGGGCAGTGCGGCCGCTTGAAATGCTGCCTGAACTTTGAACTAGACACTTATTTGGATGCCTTGCAGCAATTTCCTGAGAATGCAGACACGCTGGAAACCAGCAAGGGCAATGCTTTTTTGATAAAGAAAGATATTTTCAAAAACCTGATGTGGTACATACTGCAAGGCAGCAGCCGCCACTACCCCTTGTCTATAACAAGGGTAAGGGAGATAAAACGCTTGAATGGGCAAGGTGTGAAGCCAGATGACCTAGAACCAATAGACCTAACTACGGGCAAAGAAATAGACGTAGAGCCAGAATATGCCGACGTGGTAGGCCAGATAAGCCTGAAAACACTTGAAAAAAGCGACCGGAAGAAAAGGGACGAGCAACGCAGCAATAACAGGCCAAGGCAGATAGAAAGCCGGGGCGAAAGGCCTAGCCAGCCCCAACAGCAACGTGACCCTGCAAACCCACCACCAGCAAGGGAAAATAATAATAACAATGCAGGAGGCCAGCCAAACAGGCCGCCGCAAAACAATAGGCCGCCAAGGGAGAATAACAACAATAACAATCCGCAGCAACGTGCCAACAGGCCGTCGCACCCACCTAGGGAAAATAATGGTGGGCAGCAGCAACGCCCACCACAAAACAGGCCGCAGCAGCCACCAAGAGACAATAGCACAGGTGGAGGAAATGCACAAAGGCCACCGCAAAACAGGAGGCCGCCACGCAACAACAACAGGCCTCCACAACAAGGTGGAGGTGGCGATGGAGGTAGTGGCGATACACCAGCGTCTTAAAAGTAGCCACTAAGGCACGAAAACACTAAGAGGCACAAAGAATTAAGGGAAGAAAGATTATAATGATTTATAATCTTTCTTCCCTTTTTCTGAATGCTATTTTGAATCTTCGTGCCTTTGTAGCAATAAAACCGGGGTGTAGTAACAAAATGTGTAGCTGCCCCACTCAAAACTTAAAACACAAAACTCAAAACAATTTTACCCTTCCATATTCTGCCTCAACCACCTTTCTATTTCTTCCAGCGGCATGTCTTTCCTTTTGGCATAATCCTCCATTTGGTCGGGCTGAATTTTGCCTACGCCATAATACTGGCTTTGTGGATTCGCAAAGTACCAGCCACAAACAGAAGAAGCAGGGTACATGGCAAGGCTTTCTGTAAGCGTGATGCCAATACTTTCGGTAACCTTTAGCATATCGAACAACTTGTATTTCTCCGTATGGTCCGGGCAGGCAGGATAACCTGGAGCAGGACGGATGCCTAGATATTTTTCATGTATCAATTCATCATTTGTCAAATGCTCGTCTGTTGCATACCCCCAGTACTCCTTCCTTGTTTTCAAGTGCAGGCACTCTGCAAAAGCTTCCGCAAACCTGTCAGCCAACGCTTGCAGCATGATTTTATTATAATCATCTAAATTGGCTTCAAATGCTTTTATATGTGGCTCAATGCCATCGATAGTCACAGCAAAAGCACCTAAGTAGTCATAAGTCGTAAGTGGTAAGTCGTAAGTATTAGACCGAGAGTTATCGGAAGTTTTAAGCGGCTTAATAAAGTCTGCCAAAGAAATATTGGGCTGCCCCGGTGCTTTTTGTATCTGCTGCCGCAAAAATTCTAAGCGGGTGACTGTCGGTTCACGGTCAACGGTCAACGGTTCACGATTCACGACTACCGTATCCCCCTCACTGCCTGCTTCCCAGAAGCCGATAACACCCTTAGCGGTCAACCATTTTTCTGCAATTATTTTATCCAATAATGCATTGGCATCATTGTACAGTTTAGTTGCTTCCACACCTACAATCTCATCAGTCAAAATAGCAGGGAAGTTACCGTGCATTTCCCAAGCAATGAAGAAAGGTTTCCAGTCAATGTATTGCCTTAGTTCCGCCAAATCAAAATCTGCAAACACTTTCGTACCTATAAATTGAGGCTTAACAGGTTGAAAACTAGCCCAGTCAATATTTACCTTATTCTTCAATGCTTTTTCATAAGAGAGGTAACTCTTGACAGATTTTTTATTATCGAAACTGTATTTCAGTTTCACATATTCATCCGTTATGCCACCTAAGAAAGCGGGTTTGGTGTCATTGTTTAAAAGGCTTCCCGCAACGGTAACGCTGCGGCTGGCATCCAACACATGCACCACGCCATTGCCATATTGTGGGGCAATTTTTACAGCGGTGTGCATGCGGCTGGTAGTAGCACCACCTATCAAAAGGGGTTGTTTCATTCCCCTGCGGGTCATTTCCCGGGCAACGTGTACCATTTCATCCAATGAGGGCGTAATCAGCCCGCTAAGGCCTATAATATCTACATTGTGCTTGATGGCAGCATCCAATATTTTATCGGTAGGCACCATTACCCCCAAGTCAATAATATCATATCCATTACATCCCAAAACCACACCCACGATGTTTTTGCCAATATCATGCACATCACCTTTCACGGTAGCCAATAATATTTTGGCTGCCCCAGCACCCTCTTCGTTGATAGTGCCTGCGGCAATATGCGCCAAGCGGCGGTCTTCTTTTTCTTGTTCAATATATGGGGTAAGTACAGCCACGCTCTTTTTCATTACCCTTGCGCTTTTTACTACCTGTGGCAGGAACATTTTTCCTGCACCAAACAAGTCGCCTACAAAGTTCATCCCATCCATTAATGGCCCTTCAATTACATCCAATGGCTTAGCGTATTTTTGACGGGCTTCTTCTGTATCAGTTTCTATATATTCTGTAATACCGTTTACCAAAGCATGTTTCAGCCTTTCTTCCACCGAATTATCACGCCATTTTTCATCCTTTTCCTGCACTTTACCTTTAGCTTTTACCGTTTCCGCAAAGGCAATCAGTTTTTCAGTGGCTTCGTTATTATCGTTATTACGATTAAGGATTACATCCTCGCACAAATCACGCAAGTTGGGTTCTATTTCATCGTACACCACCAATTGACCCGCATTCACAATACCCATATCCATCCCCGCCTTAATGGCATGGAAAAGGAACACTGAGTGCATGGTTTCCCTTACATGTTCATTGCCCCGGAAAGAAAAGGAAAGATTACTGACCCCTCCACTAATTTTCACAAGCGGGTGGCGTTGTTTAATAATGCGGGTAGCTTCTATAAAATCAACACCATAGTTATTGTGTTCTTCCAACCCTGTAGCAATGGCAAACACATTGATGTCGAAAATAATATCCTGTGGGTCAAAGCCTACCTGTTCAGTCAATATAGTATAGGCCCTTTCTGAAATTTCTACTTTGCGTTCCAGCGTATCGGCCTGACCTTGCTCGTCAAATGCCATTACTACCACCGCTGCGCCAAATGCCTTACATATATAGGCCTGCTCTATAAACTTCTTCTCCCCTTCTTTCATGGAGATAGAGTTTACAATACAACGCCCTTGGATACATTTCAACCCAGCTTCAATAATTTCAAACTTAGAGCTATCCACCATGATGGGTATCTTGGCAATATCCGGTTCGCTTTGCAGCAGGTTGATATAAGTGGTCATGGCTTTTACACCATCCAGCAAGGCATCATCCATGTTCACATCCAGTATCTGTGCACCGTTTTCTACCTGTTGGCGGGCAACGGAAAGTGCTTCCTCGTATTGGTTATTCAAAATTAAGCGGGCAAACTTCTTGCTTCCGGTTACGTTTGTGCGTTCCCCAACATTCACAAAATTTGTTTCCGGCCTAACAATTAGCGGCTCCAACCCACTCAACCGCAAAAAAGGTTTTATCGTAGTACTCATATTTATTTTTTTTACCACAAAGGGCACAAAGTTTTTTCACAAGGGGCACAAAGAAAAGAAAAAGAAAAAAGGATACAAAGAGCCATTTTACCACAAGGTTCATAAGGAAAAGAAAATAAGGACACAAAGAGCCGCTTTAATTTTTACCACAAGGTTCACAAGTTTTTTTTCGCAAAGCGCACAAAGGTTTTTTAAAGGGGCGCAAGAAAAAAGCAAAAGATTATAAAGACCCGTTGATAACTCTGCGGATTCCATTTTTAAATAATAGGGTATTGAAATTAATCAATAAACCAAGTTTACAATCTGACAATTTTAAATACGTTAGTACTTGCGCCAAATGAAGGTCGCTTAAAGTATCAACCGCTTTTATTTCTATTATCAATTTATCTTCAAGTAATAAATCTACCCGATAACCAATATCTAATTGAATCTTATCATAAATTAAAGGCAAAGCTTTTTGTTTTTCAACTCTTAAATCTAGGTTCACCAATTCAAAATACAAACACTCCTCATAAGCACTTTCTAATAAACCAGGTCCCAATGCTTTGTGGATTTTAAGCCCTGCATCAAAAACCAATTTAGCCAGTTCATTTTCAGTCATACGTTATAGTCTTTATAACTTATTTATCCGTAGTTATACCTTCTTTCGGCAATAATACTTAGTGACCCTTTATTTCCTTCCCTTGTGTTCTTCGCTTAGTGTCCTTTCTTCCCTTGTGTTCTTTGTGAAAAATCCTTGTGAACCTTGTGGTAAAAAAAATCGCTACAAAACCGCTTCTAACACTGGTAGCGGCCTAGGTTGTATTTTTCTTACTCCGTGTGCAATATGTTTTATATGGTCTGGCGTTGTGCCACAGCAGCCGCCTACTATGTTTACCCAGCCATTGTTGGCCCATTCTTCAATAAAATGTGCGGTTTCGTGCGGTTGTTCATCGTATTCACCCATTGCATTTGGTAAACCAGCATTAGGATATGATGAGGTATAACAAGCTGCAATACTGCTCAACTCCTCAATATGTCCTCTCATTTCCTGCGCACCTAAAGCACAGTTAAGCCCAATACTAATAGGGTTGGCATGTTTTACCGAGATATAAAAAGCCTCCAGAGTTTGCCCACTCAATGTACGCCCACTGGCATCTGTAATGGTTCCGCTAATCATAATCGGTAAGCCTTCTTGCCCACCCTCATCCCCTAAAGGGGGGTTAGAAGGATTATTGCGGTAATATTGCTTAATAGCATAAATAGCCGCTTTAGCATTTAAGGTATCAAAGATGGTTTCTATCAATAAAGTATCTGCCCCACCTTCTATCAAACCTTTAATTTGTTCAGTATAGGCAGCCACTACTTCATCAAAAGTAACGGCACGGAAACCGGGATTATTTACATCTGGCGATAAACTTAGCGTTTTGTTCAGCGGGCCAATGGCTCCCGCCACAAACTTGGGCTTGGTATCTTCGGGGTGCAACTGGTAATATTTTTCAATCGCCTTTCTCGCACATTGTGCAGAAGCCACATTCATTTCATAAGCTATCGCTTGCATGTCATAATCAGCCTGTGCAATAACCGTACTGCTGAACGTATTGGTTTCAATAATATCTGCCCCTGCTTCCAAATATTGCAAGTGGATGCCAATAATTACCTCTGGCTTGGTAATACTCAGCAAGTCATTATTGCCTTTTACATCACAATGCCAGTCTTTAAAACGTTCGCCACGGTAATCCTCTTCCTCTAGTTTGTGGCGTTGAATCATAGTACCCATTGCCCCGTCTATTACCAATATTCTTTTTGCTAATTCTTCTTCTATCTTGTGCATACAATACAATTTTAACCCCGTCAAATCCCTGAAGGGGTAAGTAATAAAAAAACGTTTATTGTTCCCCTTTAGGGGATAGGGGCAAACTTTGAAGGGGAACGAAAGCAACAAATCCGGTGTGATAGCGTGGAGATGAGAATCGTTTATTAGTTCAAAATTTTTATGCAGGGTTGAACAATAAACAAATCCGCCTGCTACTGCAAAAGTAACAGGCGGATGGGGATTTACCAAATCTATAAGGCAATGAGCAGGCTAATCGCATTAAATTTTCATAATCATTTTCCTATAATCCAATATCATAAGCTGCTTTGAAGCTCTTGTGCTTTACTGATATTTTATTTCCTTTGTCCCTTTCTAAAAGTACTATGGCTGTTTTAAGGATAATGTTGCAATTGTTTGCTGCACAACGCCAAGCCGCTTTAAAAGCTAGGTGGATTAAAAAAATGTATGCCGCATCTAAAGCATCTGCTGCATCTTTGCCCTAAATAATGGCAACTGCAAAAAATGAAAATTGTAGCAATGATACCAGCCCGCTATGCGGCTACTCGTTTCCCGGCAAAGCTGATGCAGGTACTGGGCAGCAAGACCGTTATAAGGCATACCTACGACAATACAGTTGCTACCAATCTTTTTGATGATGTATTTGTAGTTACTGATAGCGAAATCATATTTAATGAAATAACCCATCATGGCGGCAAGGCTGTAATGAGCATGAAGCAGCACGAAAGTGGCAGCGACAGGATAGCAGAAGCTGCGCTTGCAATGGATGTGGACATAATAGTAAACGTGCAGGGCGACGAGCCTTTTGTAAAAAGAGAACCGCTTGAAAAACTGATCCAGGTATTTGAAAATGATTTTGGCAATGAAACACAAGTGGCTTCGCTAATGCAGGTGCTAACCAACCAAGCATCGATTGCTGACCCAAACTATGTAAAAGTAGCGGTGGACAGGAACATGAACGCCCTTATGTTTAGCCGCTCTGTAATACCCTATAACCGGGATGGCAAAATAACACCTACTTATTACGAGCATATTGGCGTGTACGCATTTAGGAAACTGGCATTGATAAAATTTACCAACTGGAGCATGACGCCCTTGGAGACAGCAGAAAAAATAGAATGCCTCCGCTACTTGGAAAACGGTGTGCAAATGAAAATGGTGGTTACCGACTACATGGGCGTAGAAATAGACACCCCTGAAGATTTGGCCAAAGCAAGTTTGCTGCTTTAGCCACGAAGGCACGAAGACTCAAAGTGGCAATAAGGAAAAAAGGAAGAAGACGATTAAAAAAAATTGCTTTAGTAACGTTACAGGAAAAACTATCAATAACCTTTAAGATTCTTTGCTTTTTGTGCCTTTGTAATATAGCTAGCTTCCAAACTTCTTTTTCTTCGTGCTGCTTTGAGCCTTCGTGACCATAAATAATTTTAACACCAATATAGTGCATCAAAGGAGCAAAACCTTCGCTACATTTGATACCTAATTGTGTTTGCCATGCAAGAAGCCTATATAGTAGCCGGCTACCGTACCGCCGTGTGTAAAAGCAAGAAAGGCGCATTCCGTTTTTTCCGCCCAGACGATTTGGCTGTTGAAGTAATCAAAGGCCTTACGGCATCCCTCCCCGAATTGGAATACCATAGGATAGACGATGTTATCGTAGGCAATGCCGTACCGGAAGCAGAACAAGGCCTGCAGTTTGGCCGCATTATTTCTGCACGAGCCTTGGGCATAGAAGTGCCGGGCATTACCATCAACCGTTATTGTGCCAGCGGGCTGGAAAGTATTGCGATGGCTACTGCCAAAATACGCAGCGGCATGGCAGAATGTATTATTGCAGGCGGTACAGAAAGCATGAGCTTGGTGCCCGCTGCCGGCTGGAAAACCGTTCCTAGCTATGCCATTGCCAAAGACGAGCCGGACTATTACCTGAGCATGGGGCTTACCGCCGAGGCAGTAAGCAAAGAATACCATATTAGCCGCCACGATCAGGACGAATTTGCTTTCCATTCGCACCAAAAAGCAAAAACAGCCATTGAAAACGGCTATTTTAAAAGGGGCATATTACCCATAACCGTGGAACAAGTTTATTTGGACGAAAAAGGCAAAAAAGCCACCCGCAGTTATGTGGTTGACACAGACGAAGGCCTGCGCGCTGATACTACGGTGGAAGCATTGGCTAAGCTAAAACCTGCTTTTGCCATGGATGGTACCGTAAGCGCTGGCAACAGCAGCCAAACCAGCGATGGAGCCGCTTTTGTAATAGTAATGAGCGAGCGGATGGTGAACGAGCTACGCATAAAACCCATTGGCCGCTTGGTTAACTGTGCCAGTGCAGGCGTGCATCCACGCATTATGGGTATTGGTCCTGTGGCTGCTGTGCCAAAAGTGCTAAAGCAAGCCAATATGAACCTAGCTGATATTGATTTAATAGAACTGAACGAAGCATTTGCCAGCCAAAGCCTTGCCGTGATAAGAGCATTGGGCTTGGATGTCCAGAAAGTAAACATTAATGGCGGTGCAATAGCCCTAGGCCACCCCTTGGGATGCACAGGTGCAAAGCTAACCATACAAATACTTAACGACATGAAACGCCTGAACCATAAATATGGCATGGTTACCGCCTGTGTAGGCGGCGGGCAAGGTATTGCTGGTATTATTGAAAGTTTCTAGCCCCATTTGTTTTCTTTCAGGCTATCTACAATGTTTAGGTAGCTAACATACCTTTCGGTAGATATACTGCCAGCGTTCACGGCATCTTTTACCGCACAGTCTTGCTCGTTGAAGTGCATACAGTTGTTGAACTGGCAATCATTAACCAATCGTTTCATTTCGGGGAAGTAACCACTTACCTCGTGCCTTTCAATATCGGCTAATCCAAGTTCCCTGATGCCTGGGGTATCTATAACCTTGCCGCCAGTAGGCAGGTCAAACATCTCGGCAAAAGTGGTGGTGTGCAGCCCCTTGCCGCTCCAGCCGCTTACTTCTTGTGTTTTTAAGCTTAGTTCAGGAAAAATGGCATTGATTAAGGTTGATTTCCCCACGCCGCTATGCCCACTGAGCAGGGTGGTTTTGTGTTGAAGCAATGCTTTTACTTCGCCAATGCCTGTGTTTTTCATTACGCTGGCCAATAATACAGGGTAGCCAATGGCTTCGTAAACACCTTTAATTTCCAGAAACTTATCCATTTCTTTTTTGCGGTAAAGGTCGCTCTTGTTAAAAACGATGATGGCAGGCAGGTGGTACATTTCGCAAGCAACCAAAAAACGGTCTATAAACCCCGTGCTTGTCTTAGGGTCTTTTAGCGTTGCAAAAATAAGTGCTTGGTCCAGGTTAGAAGCAATGATATGCCGCTGGTGCTTGTGCCTTGGGCTAGCACGGGCCACATAGTTGTGGCGTGGATAAATATGCGTGATGGTGGCAGTATCTTCCAGTTCGTTCTCTATTTCTATATCTACCTCATCACCTACGGCAAGGGGGTTGGTAGTGGTAATGCCGTCTATCTTAAAAATCCCTTTTATACGGGCATTATAAGTTTTGTCTTCGTGGGTTTTTACCACATACCAACTACCGGTAGATTTATAAACTAATGCCTTCATGTAGTAGCGAAGATATGCCTAGCAATTGAAAAAATGTATCGCTACAAAACAGTTTAGCGTCTCTTTAGCCAATTCTCTGGGTTTTGGAACTGCTTCCTGTCGTTCAATACTTGGAACTCAAATTGGCCATCACCATCAAAGTCAGCAGCTACTTTGCCCAGTATAGTTCCAGATTTTACTTGATCCCCTACTTTTACGTTTACAGACGATAACATGTTGTAGGTGGTAAAATATTTACCGTGTTTTACCATAACTGCTTGGAACTGGTCAAGGTCCATCACCGCCGTTACTTCGCCTTCTGCCACGCATTTAACGGATGCACCCACGGTTGTTTTAATAAAAATGCCATCATTGTCGGCTATTAGTTTGGTGCCTTCTATCTGCTGGCGGCCAAATTGCCCATAAATCCTTCCCCCATCTAATGGCCAAGGCAAGCGACCCCTGTTTTTCTCGAAATTCAAAGACTCAGTTAGCCCCTCTGGCGTTGATTCAAAAGAGCTGTATGCACGATTGTTTTTGGGTACTGCCGTAGTAGCAACGTCAGTGCTTTTGCTGTCTTGCGAATCGTCAACGGGCTTTGCAGGCCTTGAAGGTATCGTTGGGTTATTTGGCGCAGCATTATTGTTTTTAGCTGCTGCTATTTCCCTGTCCCTTGCTTCTCTTTGCAGTTGTGCCTGCCTTTTTCTTTCTTCTTCCGCTGCTTTCTGGCGTGCTATCCTTGCCAGCCTTTCTTTTTCGGCAGCTTCTGCTATTGCCCTCTTAATAGCTGCATCAATAGCAGCCCGTAACCGTAGCTTATCTTTTTCTCGTTGTTTTATTTGCGCAGCAATATCTTTTTCTTGGCTTTTCAGTTGTTTTACTACTTGGTCTTTTTCTTTTTTGTCGTCTTCCAATACCTTTAGCTGGCTACCCTGGTTTTCCAAAACAGCACTTTTTTCGTTGCGGTTGCTGTTCAGCGTGCTCATGGTCGATTGCAGCAAAACCTGTGTTTTGTTAATTGTCTCTGCTTGTGTTTCCCTGTACTGGCGATAGCTTTTCAGGTACGTCATCCTTTTTAAAGCATCATTGAAGCTTTGTGCCGAAAACAAAAAGTTTAAATAATCGTAGCTGCCCCTGTTTTTATACGCAAACACAAGGCTCTGCCCATACTGTAGCTTTAGGGTATCCAGTTCTTTTTTTAAGCGATAAATTTGTATTTGATTTTGGTAAATGGTTTCTGTAAGTAAATGGATGTCTTTATTAATGTTGTTAATCAAAGCTTCCCGTGCTGCAATTTTACGTTTTACCATGGCGTACTCGCCCAAGGCTGTTTCCTTGTTTTTTTTTATGGATTGCAAGTCATTGTTCAAGTCGGCCAGTTCTTTCAATAGTTGCTGCTGCTGTTTTTGCAAGTCTTCCCTGCTTGGCGGCTGCGCCACTAGGGGCTGCAAGCCCAAGGCAAAACAAAAACAAAGTATCAGCAGCTTATTAATCATCAGTATTTTATTATTGGTTTTATTTATCCCATTACTATAACGATAAAATTGAGCTTAAATTATCTGGCTTTGTAATTTTTTGGTATATTAAAGGTATAATTTAACGGTTCGTTAAAAGAATACTGCTTAAAATCGAGGTTAATGTCCAATTTGTATTTTTCTGCCACAGACACGCTTCGGTAAGTTGCAAACTGCAAATTGCCTTTTGCCTCATAATTGCTGTACGTAATATCACAGGTACGGTTGCGCTGAATGTCCACATCATCCATTTTAGAATGCAATAGTTTGTAGTCTGTATTATCAAGCGTCAATAAATTTTTAAAGAAAGTACCAATCATCAGTACCAATAAATGGTCATTAGATGGCTTGTACGATACTACATTGGTTGTAACAAATATGGGGTTGCCAATTAATAAATCTTGTAGCGTATAAAAGTCAAAAGGTATCTGCGTTACTTCGTTTATATAGCTTATGCTCCTGCGTTGAACATATTTGTCTATTTTGTTTACTACTATTACACTATCAATGGTTATTTTGGCTTGTAGGCCCACAATGCCCAACGGCCCTACTACTTGTATCAGTATAATACTGTCTTTCTTCATTTTCACATAAGCAGTAGCACCTTGACTGGTTTCCTGGCCTTGGTAATCAACTTTTATTTTAGCATTAAAAGTTGTAAAGTCAATTTTGCGCTTGTTCACCTTGTCAAGCATGTCATTAATCAATGCCAAGGTATCTACTTTAGGTGCTTCTTTTATGATAACCGTTTGCACTGTATCTTTTTTGCTAATGGCATTGTTTAGCGTTTGTACTTTTTTAACGGGTTTACACGAAAAAACAAGGATAGAAAGCAATAATAAACAGTAAAATTTCTTCATTATTAATAATAGCATGTAGGCTGATTGGTGTTTATATTTTTTGCGGCAAATAATGGAGGCCACTAATCGTTGCAAAAGGTTTAAACTGTCTTAAACTCTTATAAACTTTGTGCTTCTTTGTGTTTTAGTGCCTTTGTGCCAGAAAATTACGCTGCGAAGTTACAGTTTTCCCGTATGCCCAAAGCCACCTGCCCCTCTTGTAGTTTCTTTTAGGCTATCTGTAGGCAGCCATTCTGCTAAAGTAACGGGCTGTATTACCAATTGTGCAATGCGGTCGCCATTGGAAATAATTTGCACTTCATTGGATAAATTAATCAATATTACTTTTATTTCCCCCCTATAATCTGCATCTATTGTACCAGGCGTATTCAAGCAAGTGATGCCCTGCTTGATAGCCAACCCACTGCGTGGCCTTACTTGGGCTTCATAGCCTAAGGGCAGTTCTATAAAAATGCCAGTAGGTATCAATTGCCTTTCCAACGGGTTTAAAGAAACTGGCTCGTATAAAAAAGCCCTCATGTCCATGCCCGAAGAACCGACAGTGGCATAGGTAGGCAGTGGATGTGGCGAGGTATTGATAATAGGGATGGTTATTTTTTCTTGCATAATATAGTCATAAGTGGTAAGTCATAAGTCGTAAGGAAAAATCGTAGGAGGGAGTAGCTACATGTCGCTCAATATCTTCTTATAACTGGTTACAATGCCTTTTATCAGCGAAGAACTAAAACCCTGGTGCTCCATTTCGTTCAACCCTGCAATGGTGCAGCCTTTAGGCGTGGTTACTTTGTCTATTTCTTGCTCCGGGTGGGTATTCTTCTTCAGCAAAAGCTCGGCAGCCCCTTTTACAGTTTGTGCGGCTATCAATGAAGCGGTGGCTGCGCTAAACCCAATCTCAATGCCACCTTGTATATTGGCACGGATATAGCGCATGGCAAAGGCAGTGCCGCAGGCACCTAGTACAGTAGCTGCATCCATCAATTTTTCCTCTATGAATACCGATTTGCCCAATTGGTTGAACAAATCGCCTACAAAATCTTTTTGTTCTTTGGTGGCATTGCTCTCGCTAATGCAGGTCATACTTTCTTGTATGGCAATAGCTGTGTTGGGCATGGCACGGAAAATAGCAAAGGCTTTGCCCAACACTTCTTCGATGTCTTTTACCCAAATACCTGTTACCACGCTTACCAATACATGCTTTTCAGGGTTTAAAACAGGCAATAGCAATGCCAGCACATCCTTTATCTGAAAAGGCTTTACGGCCAATATGATATAACCGGCAAACTCAGCAGCATCTAAATTGTTGCTGCTGATGGCTACGCCCCTTGATTCCAGGACTGAAAGGGTGGCAATATTCCTTTTGGTAACCAACAGGTTGTGAGGCTGTATAAACCCACTATTCACCAAGCCTTCTGCAATGGCCGAACCCAAATTCCCGCCACCGATAATGGCAATTTTTTTATCCATTTAAAAAATATAAAGCAACGATTAATAAAAATTTTTAGTTGGTTTTGGACTCATATCTTTTACCAAGCAAACCCTTTGCTTTCACCGCTATTTAATTTCCTGCTTGCCTCCTCTGTTTCTTCTATCCATTCTTTCTTTCTTCTTTCTTGCAAATAGTTATGTGCCAATGCCTTTGTTTCTTCTAAAGTCATACCCTTATCTTCCCCAGTCTCTAACCTCCTGCTTCTCTCCTCGGCTTCTTCTATCCATTCGTCTGGCACTACAAAGCCGTCTGCTTTTTGTGTGCCGTATGCAACGGCAGTTTCTATTAGCAAATCGGTAAGATGGTCATCTGCTTGGCCAATCAAGAAATGTAATTCTTTCTTTTTATTGGTAGTGTCCATAAAGTTTTATTTTATAGTTCCAAGAGTCTCGTATTTATTGTAATCATTGGGCAAGCCTTTGCAAAGTGTTACCAAATTGAGCTTTGAATTTTTCATAAATCCCTTCAATATCAATGCTATTTTCTGTTTCATAGTTATTGATTAATTCATTGATTTTTCATCAAATCTTCGTCTTCAATTTTTGAAATCCTTGTGATTACCTCTTGTTTTTTTATTTCTATTGCGCTCATTAATTAATTAATGATATGTATGGAATCATAAAGTTAGTGCTATATCTAAATTGCAAATCACGATTGTGCTAACCGCCTTAAAGCATTCCCATATTGACTTTTTATCATTTCATACATTTCCTCTGCAGAAAGCACGGGCTTTTCTTTTTTTAATATATCCAGCACTTCTTGCAATACTTTTTCATTGCTGGTTGCATCAACCAGCTTGGCTACTTCTTGTTTTTTCAGCTCCTATGCACTCATAACATTACATTTAATACCCAAATTTAATAAATTTTCCCGGCAACAAGGTAATTTCTTACATAGTCGCCCACGCCTGCTTCCAAGGTATAAAATTCATCCGTATAGCCTGCATTGCGTAGCTTTTGCATATTTGCCTCTGTAAAATACTGGTACTTGTCCCTGATGTCTATGGGCATATCCACAAAAGCTATGTTGGGCTCTTTATCCATACCTCGGAAAGTAGCAGCAGCTAAGTCGTAAAAACTACGAGCTGTGCCGGTACCTAGGTTGTAGAGACCTGAGCTTAGTCGTAAGTGGTCAGTCGTAAGTCGTAAGTCATTTACACTTTGGTTTTGACTTACGACTAATAACCAATCAATCACCTTCACCAAATCTTTCACATACACAAAATCTCTAAGTTGCTCGCCGTCTTTAAAATCGTGGCGGTGGCTTTTGAATAGTTTTACCAGCCCATCTTTTTTTATCTGGTTGAATGAATGCCAAATAACGCTTGCCATCCTTCCCTTGTGGTATTCGTTAGGGCCATACACGTTAAAAAACTTTAAACCTGCCCAAAAAGGAGGGGTTTCCGTTTGTTTTAATGCCCATTTGTCAAATTCATTTTTGCTGATGCCATAAGGGTTCAGGGGCTGTAATTTTTCGGGTAATTCATGGCTGTCGTCATAGCCAAGCTGCCCGCTGCCATAAGTAGCGGCAGAAGAAGCATAAATCA
This sequence comes from Parasediminibacterium schistidii, assembly GCF_046546515.1. Lineage (NCBI taxonomy): Bacteria > Pseudomonadati > Bacteroidota > Chitinophagia > Chitinophagales > Chitinophagaceae > Parasediminibacterium > Parasediminibacterium schistidii. The sequence continues at coordinate 254,300 of NZ_JBKHKJ010000002.1, forward strand.
GCGGTACTTGGTTAGCTGTGCAGTAATGCCAAACATCCTGAGAGTAGACTACGTTTAGTGCTTCATGCACGGCATAGTCAAATTCTGTTGTGTCTGTCCTTGCACCCAAATGTATAAAACAATCAATTGTGGGGTTCTCCCTTTCCAGCCATTCAAACAAGCCTTGCCGCTCCACAATATGTTCAAACTGTTTTCTTTCCCAATTAACACGTTTGGCTTCCACGCCAAAATCATCTACTAGAATCAAATTGGTATGCCCTTGCTCATTTAAGTATTGTGCCATGCAGGAGCCTATGAAACCTGCTGCTCCTGTAACAATGATGTAACCACAATTAACAGCGGCTGTATTATTATCTGCCATAAATATATTGTATTTGTAAAGGGGCTATTTAACGCTCGAACTCTTTTAATTGCCACCCAAAGAAATATAATTTGGTCGAGTGCTAAAGGGCAGGCATAAAGCACCGCCCCTACGGTTATTTCAAAGACATCTGTGTATAATAAGGATGGTCTGGGTTCACGATTAATTCCAGCCTTAATGGGTGTAGCAATACATCCATTCCTTCCATTGTTATTGCCCCAAGCAATATTTCATTGTCGCCAGCAAGCACCATTGCCTCGCAAAGGGTAGGTCGGTTCTTGAATTTCAATTCAATAGGGCCTACAACTTTATAATCTTTTGTTTCCCCATCTGCATTTTCGCCCCTTCGCATTTCCAAAACGGGCAATTGTAGTTGTTCTTGTAAACTTTATTTGATGCAAAGCATATATGCACCTGTATCTACTAGTGCATTTACAGTAACACGCCTTATTTCTTCTTCGCCCATGTGGTAACGGCTAGCCAAGCCAATATCTTCGGCATTAATCAATTCTATTTCAGCATAAATAAGCCCATATTGTATCTATTTTTATTGGTTAAAAGAACAAATCATCCTCAAAATCTACGGGTGGCATTAAATCATTCATTTTTATCTTTTTCATTTCCTTTTTTAAAAATGCTACATCAGCAAATACTTCTGCCTCATGTTTTAATCTTTCTATGTCTTTTTCTATTGCCAATCTTTCTCCGCCTATCCGTATTTCCATGTAATCCCAGCCATTCCTATCGAACAGGAAATGTGCTTGCTGGCTGCTTATTTCGTGCTTTATGACTTTTAGCTTGTCGCCCAGTTCGGTTGACTGTTGCTTTAATATGCCTATGTATTGTTTTAATACGGCATTGTCTGCATTTTCCAGAAAGCCTAAGTTTGCTGAATATTTTATTTGTAGTTGCAACAGCTTATAAAAATTGTTTTCATCATAGGCGCTTGTTACATCTTTTAACGCCGATTCCTTTTCCTGTTTCAATTGTTCGTTTGCTTCTGTGTCGGGATGCAGGGTTTTTACGAGCGACAAATAAATTTGCTTCCAGGACTTGTTCAGCTTTTCCGCGGCAGCCTTTGCCTTTTCCGATATGCCGCTGGCGTGTTTGTTTTTCCGCCTAAAATTGGCTTCTTCTTCAAATCCTGTTTTTGCCCCATGCATATCCCCCTTCATCTTCTCCAGTATTTTCTCCTGCACCTCTTTATAATTGAAGTCTTCCATGCTGTCAATATCAATGTCAATCCCAAATTCGGCTAGCATCGATTTCATCATCATCTTGCCCATGGCCATTTCTTGAGGCGACATATTTTTCATTTGCAGTTTATGGTGCTTCTCAAAAATGGCTAAAAGCTGGTTGGTAAGCTCCCCGTGGTCTTCATCGCCCGAAATGGTACTTAAATTTATGATTATCTGGCTTAGCTTTTCTTTTTCTTTTTTGGTAAACTTTTCCTGTTCAAACATTCTGTCCAGCATGGTTGCATATTGGAGCTTTACCTTACATTTTTTCTCGCTCAAACCACCAATGGCAGCTTGCATTTTTGTTACAAACGTTTTTAGCCCACTTTCTAGGTATTCTATTTCAGCGGTACGCTTTTCTATCAGTTTCACCAGTTTGTTGAAACTTTCCTGTTCTTTGCTTAACTTTTTTGCAGCCTTTATCTGCAATATACTTTGTGGCATTTTTCTTTAGTATGTATTATAGAATATTTACTTATTGTATTCCAATTTGGCTATAATCTTAACTCATATTGCACAATACAATACGCCAATTATAAATTTTCAAGTATTTTTTACTCAAACCTTGCTATTTCAACTATCAAATAGTTGGTTATACCTACAAATTCCAAGGTATTTTTTGTTGGTTAAGAATAAACGGCGAGCATTTTTTACTATATGCTTAAATGGTATATTTATACCTAAGCAGAGCCACTTAAAGCACAAAATGCTCTACCTGAAAAGTAAACTCACGGATTAGCCTTGCCAGCATAGGCCCGTCGCTGATAATATGATCCAGCGAAAGCGTAATGCCTACCATGCTGCCATTAGGGTTGCCTGCATTGTTTGGGGCTTCTTTAAAAGTGCCTATAAACATGCCTGTGGTATGAAAATGGCTAGGTACGCCAAAAGAGAGTACCCGAGTGTTACCACTGTGGATAGTAGAACTAAAATACACATTCCCCCCATAGTCTTTCCTTAGCAGTGGGCGGCGCATCATATAATTATAAAACCAGTTGCGGACAAACTGAGGCAACTTGAAAAAGAATTTTTCTGCTGGCGAAATTTCCTTTTTTATCAATGTAAGGCTTTTTAAAGCCGCTTCCAGCTCGTACACGGTTTTTTTGTTGATGCCCCTTACTACTTTGTGCCATAGCATTTTTTTATTGCCCTGGGTTATTTCAAACGGGAAAAAAGCATCGGCCTCCTCAAAGCGATATAGCTTGTTGCCACGGCCACGCAAGGCAAAGGCTTCCCTGTATTTGTCTAGCGTGCGGGCATAGCAATAAAACAGGCAGGCTAGTACTGAAACAGGCTCCTTCTGTTGTTTCTTGGCTGTTTTCACCTGTTCCCTTATGCCAGAAATATCTATCTCAAACAAGCCATGCATTAGTTTCACATGCTTGTTGAACAAAGCCCCATCGGCAGCCATTGTTTTTTCAACCGAGAACGGCTCAACTGTATATTTTTTTTCTGCCATTTATACCACTGATTAAATGATTTGCATGATTTTAATGATGGAAGCCCTTGAGTTTAAAGCGTTTTATTAAAATCATCTTCGCAAACCCTTTTCTGATGAATATAACTTGATTGATTATACCGCTCGGGTGCAATTTTAAGCAATTTGCCACTAAGGCACAAAGTCTCAAACAAACACTAAGAAAAAAAGAAGCAAAAAAGGATGAATATCTTTCTTTTTCTACTTCCTTTAAAACTTTGTGCTCCTTTGTGTCTTCGTGCTTTAGTGGCAAATTAATATCTTACTAAGAACAACGCTTCCTAATCCACCAATATATCTCCTGTCATTTCTTTAGGTATAGGCAAGCCCATTACTTTTAGTATAGACGGGGCTATATCGCCCAGTTTGCCCGCTTTTACAGTGCCGTGCCATTCTTTGTCCAATACAAATAGAGGCACTAGGTTCAGTGAGTGCTGCGTATTGGGGCTGCCGTCATCGTTTACCATGTAGTCTGCGTTGCCGTGGTCGGCCGTCAGGAAAACAGTATAACCATGCTCCAAGGCGGCAGTTGCTATCTTTTGCACGCAGGCATCTACCGTTTCCACCGCTTTTATTACTGCGCTAAAAACACCGGTGTGACCTACCATGTCGGCATTGGCAAAGTTGAGGCAAATAAAATCGGCACTTTCCTTTTCTATTTCAGGAACCAATTTTTCTACCAGCTCATTAGCACTCATTTCGGGCTGCAAGTCGTAGGTAGCTACTTTTGGGCTTGCTGCCATTATCCTACTTTCACCTTCGAATTCTTTTTCCCTGCCTCCGCTAAAGAAGAAGGTAACATGCGGGTATTTTTCTGTTTCGGCTATGCGTATTTGTTTTTTGCCATTGGCTGCCAATACTTCGCCAAGCGTATTGTTGAGGTTGTCGTTTTCAAACATCACGTTCACGTTCTTGAACGTTTTGTCATAATCCGTCATGGTGGTATAATACAAATCCAGTTTGTACATTCCTAAATCAGCATGGTCTTCTTGCGTAAGTACATGCGTAATTTCCCGACAGCGGTCTGTGCGGAAATTGAAACAAATAGCGGCATCGCCCGCTTTTATCTTCCAGTTTTCCTTGATAGTGGCGTTGATAATTGGCTTGATAAATTCATCGGTTACACCATTGGCGTAAGATGCTTTTATTGCCCCAGCAATATCGTCCGTTGCTTCGCCTACGCCGTTTACCAGTGCATCATAGGCCAGTTTCACACGCTCCCAGCGTTTGTCCCTGTCCATGGCATAGTACCTGCCTGTTACGGTGGCTATCTTGCCAACAGTAGTATCTAGGTGTTCTTGCAGGTTTTTGATAAAGCCTAGCCCGCTTTTAGGGTCGCAGTCACGTCCATCAGTAAATGCGTGGATATAAACTTCGGATAGGCCTTGCTGCTCGGCCACGTCAACAATTGCTTTTACATGCGATGTGTGCGAGTGTACGCCGCCATCGCTCACCAAGCCCAGCAGGTGCAAGGGTTTGTTATTGTCTTTCGCATATTGAATGGCAGCCAGCAGTTTTTCGTTGCTAGCCATTTCGCCCGTGCGAATGGCTACATTTATCCTTTGCAGCTCCTGGTACACCACCCTTCCTGCACCTAGGTTTAGGTGACCCACTTCGCTGTTGCCCATTTGCCCATCGGGCAGGCCTACTGCCTCGCCGCAGGTTACTAAAGTGCTATTGGGGTATTTTTCATATAACGACGAAACGAAAGGCACGTTTGCGTTTTGAATGGCGTCTGCCTTTTTGCTATGGCCAAGCCCCCATCCGTCCATGATGATTAATATTGCTTTCTTGCTCATGCGATAAAATTACAAATTTTGTTTTTACTCAACGCATAAATTGCCACAAAGGCTCAAAGACTCAAAGAAGTACTAAGTTTTAAGGAAAGTAACGTTTCCGAAATAACTTTTCCCATTTAGTTAATTTCTAAAAGAATATTTAACCACTAAGAACACAAAGATTTTGCGCAAAGAAGCACAAAGAGAGCTCTTTTTAAGGTAAAACGTTTCACTTTAAGAACACAAAGAACAGGTCAAATAGACTTATAAAATGAAAAAAGCCTTATTCGGAAATGGGGAAAGTAATTTTAAAAGTATTACAAAGAAGAAATACAAAGCATTTAATCTTTCTTTCCTTTCTTAGTGCTTCTTTGAGACTGCGTGGCTTTGTGGCAAATCCCCCCAGTAGTAACCCAAATTGTTTACATAGAAGTAAAATTAAATTTATTGGCATGTTTTTAGCTCAATTATTTATGCAAAGGGAAATAATGAAAAATTTAATGCTTTTTATAGGTTTGGGGGTAATTTTCTCCTCGTTTAGCCATGTGGACAATGCTACGGCTATTATCAATGCCCTTAAAGTAGGCAATGCGGGAGAGGTAAGCAAGTACTTTGATAATTTTATAGACTTAAAATTGCCTGAAAAAGACGAAATAAAAAACATAGGAAAAAATCAGGCTGGCATTGCCTTCGAAAGTTTTTTTAAAGACAATGGGATTAAAGGTTTTGATCTTACAAGCCAGCGGGATATGAACGGTACCATGTACCTTGCTGGCAAGCTGCAAAATGGAGGGAAAGGTTATAGTATTACCATTTTGCTAAAAACAAAAGATGCCAATCAACAGGTGATAACCCTGCGGATTAATTAAAACGAAATTTATTTGCCACAAAGGCACTAAAATACAAAAAAGCACAAAGGGTTAAAGTAAAAAAGAAAGACAAGGTATCCAACCTTTTTCTTTTTTTCCTTAACCCTTTCTTCTTAGTGCTACTTTGAGTCTTTGTGCCTTCGTGGCAATAAATATGCTAACATTACCTGCTCAAATTCATGCTTCTTTCCTTGTACAAAGTCCTGAAATAAGGATCCCTAAGGTCTTTGATAAAACGGATAGCCTCGCCTGTGCTTTTCATTTCTGGGCCCAGCTCCTTGTTTACGCCTGGGAATTTGTCAAAGCTAAAAACAGGTTCTTTAATGGCATACCCATCCAGCTTTTTCTCAATGGTAAAGCCTGTAAGCTTTGCATCGCCTAGCATTACCTTGGTGGCAATATTCAAATAAGGTATGCCGTATGCTTTTGCTATAAAAGGTGTGGTACGGGAAGCACGGGGATTGGCCTCAATGACATATACCTTGTCGTTTTTAATGGCAAATTGTATGTTTATCAATCCTTTGATGTTTAATGAACGGGCTATTTTTTCGCTGTAAAACTCCATGGTAGTAATAACCAACGGGGTAAGATTGAAAGCTGGCAAAACGGCATTACTGTCGCCACTATGTATGCCTGCTGGTTCTATATGTTCCATCACGCCCATCACATGAAAGTTCTCGCCATCAAAAATGGCATCTACTTCTGCTTCTTGGCAGCGGTCTAGGAAATGGTCAATCAAAATTTTATTGTCTGGTATATGCTTCAGCAAGCTGATAACAGCACTTTCTACCTCTTCGTCATTAATCACGATACGCATACGCTGCCCGCCTAATACATAGCTAGGGCGAACCAATACAGGGTAACCTACTATGTTGGCTACCTCCACCGCTTCCTCGGCAGTATAGGCAGTGCCATATTCGGGGTAAGGTATTTCTAATTCTTTCAACAAATCGCTAAAGCGGCCACGATCCTCGGCAATGTCCATGCTATCGAAGCTGGTGCCTATAATTTTAATCCCTTTTTGGTGCAGCCTTTTGGCGAGTTTCAAGGCCGTTTGCCCACCCAGTTGAACAATAACGCCTTCGGGTTTTTCCAGTTCTATTATTTCCCACAGGTGTTCCCAAAAAACAGGTTCGAAGTATAGCTTGTCAGCCATGTCAAAATCGGTGGAGACTGTCTCTGGGTTGCAGTTTACCATGATGGCCTCGTAGCCACATTCTTTTATAGCCAACAGGCCATGCACACAGCAATAATCAAATTCAATGCCTTGCCCAATCCGGTTGGGGCCACTGCCTAAAACAATTATTTTCTTCTTAGCCGAGGGGATAGATTCGTTAAAGTTCAATGTATTGCTCATTTTTTTAAAATTGTGCAAATGTAATGGCACAAGTAGTTAATGCAGCAGCTAAATATTTGCAAAAGGGAATATTTAATATTGAATTATGATCAATTAGTAACGTTTCCGAAATAACTTTCCCCAAATGACTACTACTCATGTTCAAGTTTGGTTAATCTGCCGCGAAGGCACGAAGACACCAAGACATACAAAGTTTTAAGGGATAAAAAAGAAACAAAAAGGGACTAGTTGTTTTTCATTTTTTCTTAGTGCGTCTTCGAGGCTTGGTGGCTTTGTGGCAAAATAATACCTTGGTAATAACCCCTTCTTTTATATTTGTTGTACTTAATAGCGTATCAGCTATTCAGGAAGAAACAACAACACAAGCGTGAACACAACGAATTATCAAATAAAACTGGAGCATTTTGAAGGCCCGTTCGACCTGTTGCTTTTCTTTATAGAAAGGGACGAGTTGGATATTTACAATATCCCTATTACCAAAATAATGGATGACTTCCTAGGGTTTATCCATACGCAGGAAAAACTGAACATAGAGCTTAGCAGCGAGTTTATCTTGTTTGTTTCTACCCTTATGCGTATCAAAGCCCGCCTGCTGCTGCCACGCAAGGAGATAGACCCAGATGGCAACGAAATAGACCCAAGGCAGGAACTGGTAGATAAAATACTGGAATACAAGCGGTTTAAAGAAGCATCGGAGCAAATGGCCCAACTGGAAACCTTGCGGATGGCCATGGTAAAAAGGGGCAACCTATACAGAGAGCTGTCTGCCATTGGCGAGGAAAGCGGCGAGGGCACGGAGATACAAGCCATCACCATGTTTAAGCTGATGAAGGCTTTTGAAAAAGTGATGCAACGGGTACACGACCGCCAAAACAAACCCGTGCATACCGTAACCCGCTACAACTATACCATGGAGGGCAGCAGGGAACACATGATGGCATTGCTGCAAAAAGACAAAAAAGTGGCTTTTGAACAAATATTCCAATTGTGCCAAGATAGGGTACATGCCCTTTTTCTTTTCCTTTCTTTGCTAGAACTTTCGCAGCAGCGGTACATGACTTTGCTAATAGGCGAAGGGCGGAACAACTTTATAGTAGAATGGAACGATAACAGGGACGAGGAAATAGCCGCCAGCCCTGATATAAACGAAATGGTATTTGAAAATGATGGTGTAGAGGCAGAGAGGCAATAGGCAAAAAGGATTTGGGTGCATTTCAAATCTTCGCTTTTTATTGCCTTTTTTATTTATCAGAAAGATATATAATTGATTGGTGATAGGCGTACCTTAATTCCCGATTTCACCCCAACCCTCTCCAAAAGGAGATGGAGCAAGAACAAACGAGGGAATAAGAAAGAACTAAGCGAACATTTGAAATGGATTTTTTTCTTCTTTTTCAGTGATTTATTTTTTTTCGTGTTTATCTTTTTGCATTTAACTCATTGATATTCATCTGGTTATGTTTTTTTAGTCTCATTTTTTATGATAATTTAAGTGAATTTTATGATAATTTATTGATAATGGAATGATAGTTTTATTATAGTAAAATGATAGTTTATTGATAAGAAACTGATAAGATTTTGATAGTGGATTATCATTTTCCTAAGCCAACTAACATCCGATTCGGGAGGCAAGGCCAAGATGGCCCTAGTTCCCCTATTAATGTAAAATTGGCATGATTAAATATATAGCCCAAAATAAAAATCCTATATGGGGGAAATATGCCCCCATAAGCATCCAAAATTTCCCCCATATAGGATGCTTTTTATACCTAGATTTTGCAGTTAAAATCTATTGAAAACAACAAAAAACGAAATTTTGAAATGCTCCCAACAGTAACAAAGAAACTGCTGAACTAGATGATTTCGTAACTTGGTAGCTTTTAATCGACACGAATCCTCTTTGCCTCATTTTGCGTCTCCCTTATAAAAACTCAATGCACCACTTGGGCATTTGCTTATCTGGGTTATTATCTCCTCTGTGGTGGCAGCCTCTGGGTTTATCCATGGCTTTATCATGGGGTTAAATACTTTGGGCAAACCAGTTGCGTGTTTCCAGCAGATGGTGCTGTGTATGCACATGGCAGGCTTCCATACTATCGTTATCTCCCCATTGGTATATTTTTTAGTAATGTCTTTCATGCAATTACTTTTTTTATTACTCAGGTGCAAGTTTGGTTAATCTGCCACGAAGGCACAAAGACACGAAGATGCACAAAGTTTTAAAGGAAGAATAAGAAAGGAAAAAGAAGAAAATTAATATTATCAATACCCTTTAAGTTTGTTTTCCTTCCTGCCACTTTGAGTCTTACTGCCTTTGTGGCAACTTTAAGCACTTGCACTATTTTGTTTTCTTGTTCAGCGTGTCTTTTGTAGCGTATTTAATCAATGGGTAGTGGTCTATGGTTTCAAACACATTCCTCGGGTCGCTTTTCAAAATATTGATAAACTTAGTCAGCGAATCGGCATATTGTGGCTTGGCAAACATCCTGTCATGTGCCAATATTACAATGGCATTGGGCGCAACCGTCAGCGCATCTTCAAACATGCCGTTCACCTCTTTTACCATTTCCTCTGCGCCTTGTACTGGCGTGCTTCCTTTTATAAATCGCCACTCCACATCCCAGCCTATAACGCTATAGCCAAGTGCATCTAGCTTATCATAAACAGCCGATGTAGATTTAGGCCCTTTCTTTTCACCATCCAATACCCAAGAATTATTGCCTGGTAGCCTGATAATTTTTACGGGTATTTTATATTCTGTTTCTACCCTCTCAAAATCTTTCACGGCACTATCAGGATGGGTGTAAAAATCCTTGTATTTATTGTTGAACCCATGCGAGTAGCTATGGTTTGCCAACAAAAATTCCGGGTAGCTATTGCGTATTTCATCTACCAACCTGCGCCTTCTCAGATCGAAACCATGCATGCCCACGGCAAAAAAAGTAGCTTTTACCCCTTCTTTATGAAAAATATCTTTACAAACCACTGTTCCTGGGGGTTGTGGCGAATCGTCCCAAGTAAGGTAAATGTACCTTTTGCTGCTGTCAAATTTTATAGGGTCGCCAGGTTTGGGCTTCGGGGCTTCTACCTTTTTTTCTTCTTCTTTCTTGGGTTCGCTTTTGCAACCTGCTGCCACTATCAAAGCCAGCAAGCCAATGGAAATTGATAATAATTTCATAGTTGGTAAATTGATGATATACCAAATATAAGCTATTGCTAAAGCTTTTCCATTAAAATAAAGCGATGGTTGAAAACTATTTTGCTTTGTGGATATATGCACATTATTGGCTTGGTTCTGCCTTATACATTCATCCCCTTACCATCTCCCTTGCATTCTCCAACGCCGCTGCTGTGGGCTTTTCCCCACTAAGCATTTGGGCAATGGCATTGATGCGTTCTTGATCCGTTAGTAAACGGATATTGGTTTTAATCGTATTTCCTTTGTTTTCCTTGTACACGAAGTAATGGGCATTGGCTTTCCCGGCTATTTGTGGTTGGTGGGTTATGCAAATAATCTGGCGGTTGGCAGCTAGGCTTTTCATAATAATTCCTACCTGCTTGGCGGCTTCGCCGCTAATGCCTGTGTCTATCTCGTCAAAAATCATTGTGGGTAGGTCAATGCTTTTTGCTACTAAAGACTTAATGCAAAGCATCAGCCTGCTAAGCTCGCCGCCGCTGGCCACTTTGCGTATGGGTTCAAAACGGTTGCTTTTGTTGGCATCAAACAAAAATTCTATTTCGTTGCTGCCAAATTGGTTCAGCGGCACCTCTTTAATATCTACTTTCAGCCGTGCATTGGGCATGCCAATTTGTGCCAATAAGGTGTTTACATCTTTTTCCAAAGGGCTGGCTTGCTTCTTTCTTTTTGTGGCAAGCCCAGCGGCAGCGGCATTTGCTTGCTTAAACAAAGCAGCCGCTTCTTTTTCTTTTGCAGCAATAGCCCCATCTATATCTAGCACTGCTTGTAATTTCTTTTCCAGCCCATCCTTTATCTTTAATAATTCACCCGTGGTAAGCACCCCATGTTTTTTAAGCAGCTTGTAGCCTATAGATAAGCGGGCGTTTATTTCGTCAACACGTTTTTCATCAAAACCTATTGTTTCGCTTATTTGTTCTGCCTCGTTGGCAATGTCTTGTAATTCTATATGTACAGATTGTAGCCTTTCTACTAGCAAAGGCAGGCTAGTATGAAAAGCCGAATAGCCGTTCAATTGGTTGGCCAGTTGCTTTACTGAACTGGTAATGGGCAGCTCGCTGCCTGTGATATCAAAATAGGTTTTTACCAAGGCGGTTTTTATGCCTTCGCTATTGCTTAGCAATTGCAGCTCGGTATCCAACTCCTCTAATTCATTGGCTTTCAACCCTGTTTCTTCCAGTTCATCGTATTGGAACTGGAAATAATCTAGTTCTTTATTAAAGGAAGATTTTTGGAGTTCTAATAATTGCAAGTCTTTACTGGCGGCCATCCATTGCTTGTACGCATCAACATAAGTTTGCAGCAATGGTTGGTTGCCCGCCAGGGCATCTATTACCTCCCTTTGAAAAAGGGTATCGCCTATTTCTAAAGTATCAAATTGCTGATGCAAATCAACCAAGCAACTGGCTAGTTCTTTTAATTGTGCAAGCGTGGCAGGCGTATCGTTTATAAAAGCCCTAGACTTGCCATTGGCGGCTATTTCCCTGCGGATGGTTAGTTCTTCTTCTATATCCAAATCATGGGTACTTAAAAAGGCTTTCACGGCTTCTTTTTCTGTTACTAAGAAACTGCCTTCGATAAAACATTTTTTGTCATTCTTGAGCAAAACGCTACTATCAGCCCTTTCGCCTAAGATTAAGCTAAGGGCACCAATTAAAATACTCTTGCCTGCCCCCGTTTCACCCGTGATGATATTGAGGCTTTCAGAAAATTGTATGTCAATTTCATCTATTATAGCGTAATTCTGAATATGTAATTTCTTAAGCACCTGTATGAAATAGTTGATTTGAAGAAAATGGGAACAAACAATTGGCAAAAATAAGCGGTATAAAGCAAAAGGCTACTAATGCGGTGAATTCAATTAGCCACTAAGGCAGGAAAACATAAAGAGGACTTTTAACCACAAAGCACGCAAAGTTTTTTCGCAAAGAAACACAAAGAATATCCTCTTTTAGGTAAAACGTTTCGCTTGCCCCTAATCCCCTGAAGGGGGCAAAGAAAACACAAAGAACGGTGAAGCTGTACTAGTAAACAGTAAATGGATTTATGCGTAGCGTAGTTGAATTTTGCACTAAAAAACCCATGATTCTTATCATCATAGATACAAAGACTTAAAGGAACACAAAGAAAATCAAGAAAAGGAAAATAAAAAAGAAGCAGATTTATGTTAAGGATACTTTTAACCCGGATTTTGCAGTTGAAATCTATTGCAAGACTCAACTACTTCAAACACAAGCATTTGCTTGATTTTTTGGCCTTGCCATAGTACACTATGTTTTCTACCAAAAATTCGGCTTAAATACTTGTATTTATTGAATTTGAGCCTTTCATAACGAAGTCAACTGCATAATCTGGGTTTAAAATAACTGCGTCTTTGTGTTGCTTCGTGTTTTTGTGCCTTCGCGGCTACAAATAATCCTTTGGGGATTTATGGCAATATTTATGATTTCCACTTATCCCATTCCTTATAAGTTTGCAATAGCTAATTTTGATACATGAAGAAAGGGGTACTATTTTTTGGTTTAATGCTTGTAATAACTGCAAAAATGCTGATACTTGCTGGTTGCGCAGGTATTATACCGCCAAGTGGGGGGCCTAGAGATACCATTCCGCCCAAGCTGCTAGTTGCCTTTCCAAAGGATAGTGCCACTTATGTAAAAAGCCAAAAGATAGTACTCTCGTTTGACGAATTTGTAGAGCTGAAAGATTTCCAGCAAAACGTATTGGTATCGCCCAACCCAGTAAAAAGCCCGCTGGTGGATTATAAATTGAAAACAATTACGATTAAGCTGCGCGATAGCCTAGAGCCGAACACTACTTATAGCATCAATTTTGGCAATGCCATTAAAGATATTAACGAGGGTAATGTTTTCAAAGAGTTTACCTATACTTTTTCCACAGGGGCAACACTGGCCGATGGCACTTTCTCGGGCAAGGTAGTGCTTGCCGAGACTGGGAAATATGACAGCACCTTGATAGTGGTGCTGCACAACACACTACACGATACCGCTATCTATAAAAAAAGCCCAAGGTATTTGGCCAAGGTAACAGGGCAAGGGCTATTTGCCTTTAAAAACATAGCCCCGGGCAAATACAATGCCTTTGTACTCCCAAATGATTATTCAAAAAAATACGACGACAGCACCAAGCTATTTGCTTTTTTGGATAGCACTATTACCATTAGCAATACAACGCCCCCAGCTACTTTTTATGCCTACGAGGAAGTGAAACGAAAAGAAAAAGCACCTGCCTCCAATAACAATAAGGGAAAAGATGCCCCGAAAGAAGACAAAAGGCTGAAATATATGACCAGCCTAGAAAGTAACCAACAAGATTTATTGACTCCCCTTACAATTACTTTCAACAGGAAACTAAAACTGCTGGATTCTTCTAAGATAACCCTTTGCGACACTTTTTACAACCCTTTGCCAGACATGGGCATTCAGTTGGACACTACTAGCCTGATAGCCACCCTAAGCTACCCATGGAAAGCAGCAACAGATTTTAGACTAGTGATAGAAAAACAAGCTGCCAAGGACACGAATGGCGCTTACCTGCCAAAAGGCGACACGCTAAAATTTACTACCCGCAACGAAGCCGACTATGGAAGTATAAAAGTACGGTTTAAAAATATTGACTTGAAAAAGCACCCTGTGTTGCAGATTGTATCGAACGACAAAATACAAGAAAGCGTGCCGCTGAAAGATGCAATTTTTAAAAGGAAATTATTTAAGCCCGGCGACTATATGCTACGAATATTACTGGACGAAAACCAAAATGGCGTGTGGGACACAGGCAACTTTAGCAAAAGGTTGCAGCCAGAAAGAGTGCTTGAAAAAACATGGAAGCTAAATGTGAAAGCCAACTGGGACAATGAAATGGATATAAGTTTGTAGGTTGTTTTTGCCACGCAAGTAAATTGCCACAAAGACTCAAAGGCTCGAAGATGCACGAAGAAAAGAAGAAGAAAAGGGCTTTCTTTTCATGGCAGGAACAAAAATTATTTAGCGTCGATTCATCAATGCCGTAGGCATGGCTTATTGGTAGAAATATAACAAAAACGTAGATAGAGTAGCGTAGGCACGACATATTCGTGTTTCTGTGACTTTATGGCTCTCTCTTCCCCCTAAAAGCCCATCAGTTTCACAACGCTTTCATGTAGCCTGCTTTTGGCCAAAAATTGTTTTTCCAACTCGGTGTTAAACGGCACGGGTGTGTCTAAGCTAGCACAGCGAAGCACGGGCGCATCCAGCATTGCAAAGCAATTTTCGCCTATCCATGCGGCAATTTCGCCACCAATACCACCAGTGAGGGTGTCCTCATGCAGTATCAAGACCCGGCCTGTTTGCTGTACAGCGTATGCAATGCTGTTGTAGTCTAAAGGCAGCAGTGTCCTTAAATCCAATATATGCAATGAGGTTTCTGGGTATTGCTTTTGGTGTTCCAATGCCCAATGCACGCCTGCACCGTAGGTAATGATGGTGATGTCGTCCCCTTTGTTTACCAAATTAGCTTTGCCTATTTCTACCTCGTAGTATTCGGTAGGCACGTTGCCGCTAATTTTTCTGTACAGGGCTTTGTGTTCAAAAAACAATACAGGGTTAGGATCGTTGATGGCTGCTATTATCAATCCCTTAGCATCGAAAGAGCTGGAAGGGTACACCACTTTCAGGCCTGGCACATGCGTAAACCATGCTTCGTTGCTTTGGCTGTGGAAGGGGCCTGCGCCAAGCCCCGCACCTGTGGGCATACGGATAACCACATCGGCATTTTGCCCCCAGCGGTAGTGTATCTTGGCCAAGTTGTTTACTATCTGGGTGAAGCCGTTGGTGGCAAAATCGGCAAACTGCATTTCCACCACGCTTTTGTAGCCCTCTAGGCTTAGCCCCAAAGCTGTGCCTACTATGGCACTTTCGCACAAGGGAGTGTTCCTTATCCTTTCTTTGCCAAACTCGGCTACAAAACCATCTGTCATTTTAAATACCCCGCCATATTCGGCAATATCCTGCCCCATCAGCACTAGGTTGGGGTATTTTGTGAGCGATTGGTGCAGCCCTTCTTTTATAGCGTCTAAAAAACGCAGTTGCGCCTGTGGCAGGCTGGCCAACTGGCTTTGGGTAATGGCTATAGGCCAGTTGCCGTCGCTTAGTGGGCGACTGGCGTATATGTCCCCCAGTTCTTCCGATACATTGGCCGTAAACTGGGTTTGCTTTTCAGCAATAGCCCATTCGCTGTCTATATGGGCCTTGCACTCGCTCCTTATTTCGTCTATTTGCCGTTGGGTAAGCGCATCTTCTTTTATCAAAAATTGCTCATAGTTGTTAATTGGGTCCTTTAGTGCCCACTCTTCCAGCAGTTCTTTGGGCACATATTTGTTGGTGCTGGCTTCCTCGTGTCCTCCCATCCTGAATGTTCTTAACTCTACATAATAAGGCATTTGGTCTTTTAGGCAGGCCGCCCTCACGCCCTTGATGGCATCGTACACCTGCAAAATATTGTTGCCGTCTACGCTGGCACCTTTCATTCCATAGCCTTTTGCCCTGTCCACCAGTTCTTCGCACTTATATTGCTCGGTTGTGGGGGTGCTTAGCCCATAGCCATTGTTTTCTATAATAAAAATGACGGGCAAGCCCCAAACGGCCGCCACGTTCAGTGCCTCATGGAAATCGCCTTCGCTGGTGCCGCCATCGCCAGTGAAAGCCATGGATACTTTGTCTTGTTTTTTTAATTTGTAAGCAAGTGCCACGCCATCTGCAAGCGACAATTGCGCACCAAGGTGCGAGATCATACCGCAAATAAAATGTTCCTTGCTGCCAAAATGAAAGCTACGTTCACGGCCTTTTGTATAGCCATTTTTGCCGCCCTGCCATTGTATAAATAGTTTGTGGAGCGGCATGTGGCGGGTTGTAAAAACGCCTAGATTGCGGTGCAGCGGCATTATCCAATCATCTTTTTCCAATGCTAGCGTAGCCCCAACGCTAATAGCTTCCTGGCCTACGCCGCTAAACCACTTGCTTACTTTGCCTTGACGGAAAAGCACCAGCATCTTGTCTTCAATCATCCGGGGCAGCAGCAGGTGCTTGTAAATGTCTATTAACTCCTGATTGTAGAACCCTAAACGATTGAAGTACATGGCAGTGTTTTTTAATTGCCACCAAATTAATTGTAATTTTTGAACAAAAGGATATCTATAGATAAAAAAAGCCGAATTATATATATAATTCGGCTTTTTAAACTTTTTTTAGACCACTGATTAAATGATTTGCTTGATTTTAATGATTAAAACAAACTTCTTTTAGTTAATCAGTTTGTTAATCCCTTCTACCAGCTATACGGCTTAATAATTTAAGTATTTCCAAGTACAGCCACACAATGGTTACCAGCAAGCCGAATGCGCCATACCACTCCATGTACTTAGGCGCATTTTGGTTAGCCCCTTGTTCTATCATGTCAAAGTCGATGATGAGGTTTAATGCTGCAATAGCTACTACAAATAAACTGATACCAATGCCCAGCCAGCTACTGTTGTACATAAAGGGCATATCCACGCCAAACATCCGCACCAACATGCTTATTCCATAAAAAATAGCAATGCCCATGGTTGCAGAAATAACCATGCTTTTAAACTTCTCGGTTGCGTTGATAATCCTGAAATTATACAGCAAGAACATTGAAAAAGCTACGCCAAATGTTAGCCCTACTGCCTGCATCACTAAGCCTGGGTAAGTGGTTTTAAACGCCTGGTTCATAATGGCAGAAATGCCACCCAGTGCAAAACCTTCCAGTATGCCATAAGCCGGGGCAACGTATTGTGCCCAATGCGGCTTGAAAACAGTGGCTATGGCGCAAATAAGCCCACCAAAAATGCCAACTCCCATAAGTGTAGCCATCATTTGCTGGTTGTGGTTTTCAAACAGATGCCAAGTGTAGGTAGCACCGCCCAGCACCATCAGCATTAAAAACCCAAATTTGTTCATCGTGCCGCGAACAGTCATCGTGCCTTGCAGCAATGCTTCGTTGTTTGCGCTTGCATCGAATATTTTCTGTGTTAGCGTTGGGTTGCTTGATTTGAATAGTTCCATAATTAATAATTTTATTCCATGTCAAAATTACAAAGGGGGATTTGAAATAAGCGTTAAATTTTACGCTGTTTTATTGCCACGAAGGCACGAAGACTCAAAGAGGCACAAAGTTTTAAGAGAAGAAAAAGAAATGAAAAAGAAATGGGTGTATAAAAGTTTTTCACTTTTTTTATTAAACAATGAACCTAGCCCAACCTTACCACACCCGAAAGACCAGGACAAGTTACCCAAAGGAAAAGGTAACAAGAACAGGGCAAGGAGGCAATATTTGCATATTTTTAATAATATCGATATTTCCTAGTGTTTTATTAAAATAGTTTCAGTTTTGCCATTTTTGCAGGATTTTTACGCTGTTTCTTTTTTTCAAAAATCGTTGCCGAACTTGTAAGCCATTGATTATCAACAATATCGTCAAATTTTTGTGCTTATTTTGTGCTTATTTTTTGAGTAATTTGTGCATATTTTGTGCTTGATTTATGCTCATTTTATGCTTGATTTATGCTCATTTTACAGCCATAAATACAAGACTAAATTTTGGAACTACAACTATCTTAATATTAATAAAAAAAGAACTACAATTACTATTCGAAGACACTAGTTTGGTAAGCAGTTTGAGTCAAGTGTATTTCTAGCATAAAGATAAGTATTTTATAGATTGGGGGTATCAAGACCAGGCAAACGCATCAAAAATTTATTCCATGACTAATTACCTTTTTTATCCTAAAATGCTTCTTTTTACTCCTTTTGCCTCATAGCCGGCGGGCTTCGTCTTGGCAACGCCACTCTATTTTATCCTTTGAAAAAAATATGCTACGCATTTTTTTCAATTTTGGCTAGGCCAAAACCGGATAAAATAAGGTGGCTTATGGCAAGACTGGTGTCAAACTCGAAGATTCGAGCAAAAAGAATTTTGATGCTTTTACCCTAGTTTCAAAACAAAGCGAAAAAGTTTTATGTACCCAAAGAAACTGCTTTACTTTATCTAAATATGCTTTAAACTACTTTTCCATGGTGCTTCTCCGTGTTTTTGTGCCTGCGTGACTGAAAAGCATAGCTAATGTAATGAGTAGTACTAATAGTTCTTGTGCAAACAATCCCCCTCAAAATCTGTTAATCATTACCCAGCAACAAAAGCAATATGAAACCCACGGTAAATATTATATGGTTCAGGAGGGATTTAAGACTGCAAGACAATGCAGCCCTGTACCATGCCCTAAAAAGCAGCCTGCCTGTAGTACCTATTTTTATATTCGACACAAATATCCTAGATAGACTGGAAGACAAAGCGGACAGGCGTGTAGAATTTATACATATTGCACTGGCAGACATGCAGCAACAATTGGTAAACCTGGGCAGTAGCTTTGAAGTATATTATGCTACGCCATTGGAGGCATTCCAAGTGCTTCTGGCAAAATACAGTATTGAAAAGGTATTTACCAACCACGATTACGAACAATACGCCATTGACAGGGATGCGCAAATAAGCCATTTGCTGCAAGAACATGGGGCAAGCCTGCATACTTATAAGGACACCGTTATTTTCGACAAAGAGGAGGTAGTAAAAGATGATGGCAAGCCCTATACCGTTTTCACTCCTTATAGCCGTAAGTGGAAAACAGCTTTGCAGCCATTCCACCTAAAAGCATACCCTACCGAAAACTATTTTGGCAACTTTTACAAGCAAGCAGCCCAGCCTTTGCCATCTTTGGAAAGCATGGGCTTTCTTGCCGTGGGCAAGCCGTTCCCTGGCAAGGAATTAAATACCCAAATGACTACGAAGTATCAGGAGCAGCGGAATTTTCCTGCTGTCAATGGCACATCGCATTTGGGCATACACTTGCGGTTTGGCACCATCAGCATCAGGGCTTTGGCCAACCAAGGGAAAGGCCTTAGTGAAACTTTTTTAAACGAGCTTATCTGGCGTGATTTTTACCATGCTATCCTGTGGCATTTCCCACATGTGCGGGCGGGTCATGCATTCAAAAAAGAATACGAAGCGATTGAATGGGTAAACAACGAAGCACATTTTTACAAATGGTGCGAGGGCAAAACAGGCTACCCCATCGTAGATGCAGGCATGAGGGAACTAAATGCAACGGGCTATATGCACAACCGTGTGCGCATGGTGGTGGCATCATTCCTTACCAAGCACTTGCTTACAGACTGGCGGTGGGGTGAGCAATATTTTGCACAAAAGCTGCTGGACTTTGATTTTGCCGCCAACAATGGTGGGTGGCAATGGGCAGCAGGCTGCGGCTGCGATGCGGCTCCTTATTTCCGGGTGTTTAACCCTACGTTGCAAACTGAAAAGTTTGACAAAAGTCTGCAATACATCCGCAAATGGGTGCCAGAACTAGATAGCTTCGATTATCCTCAGCCTATTGTGCCACACGAGTTTGCCCGTAAAAGGGCATTGGAGGTATATGGCAAAGCGTTGAAGGGAGGGACAGCAGGGTAGGCACAAAAAAGGCTGCCCTTTTGAGGCAGCCTTTTATAATAAATAGTTTTTTAGCAGTATTGTTTTATTATCATTTACATAGAAGCCAGTTGTACCTTCTGCGTTATTTCCATCACGTTTTCACGGAAAACAGAGTCGGTATCCATCAAGTCTTTTACTGTTTGGCAGGAGTGTATCACCGTGGTGTGGTCCCTGCCGCCAAAATGCTCGCCAATGGTTTTTAAAGAGTTTTTGGTAAACGCTTTTGCCAAGTACATGGTTATTTGCCTTGCCTGTACTATTTCGCGCTTGCGGGTTTTTTGTAATAGTTTATCGTAGTTCACGCCAAAGTATTCGCACACCATTTTTTGTATGGCATCGATGGTTATTTCCTTACTGCTTGTTTTCACAAAGTTGCGCAATACTTTCTTGGCCAATTCCAAGTCTATCTCTTTCCTATTCAGCGACGATTGCGCCAGCAAAGAAATCAATGCACCTTCCAGTTCCCTTATGTTTGTATTGATGTTGTAAGCTACATATTTCACCACTTCCTTGCTCATGTCCAACCCATCGTTCTTCATTTTGCGTTCCAGGATCTGTATCCTTGTCTCGTAATCTGGCAGTTGTATATCGGCACTCAAGCCCCACCTGAAACGGCTAAGCAAGCGTTCTTGCAAGCCATCCAAATCCTTGGGGGATTTGTCGCTGGTAAGTACCAGTTGCTTTCCTGTTTGGTGTAAATGATTGAAAATGGCAAAGAAGGCATCTTGGCTTTTTTCGGCACGGGCAAAAAACTGCACATCATCAATAATCAATACATCTATCAATTGATAAAAATGGATGAAATCGTTTATTGCATTATTGCGGCTATGGTCTTGGAATTGGTTGATGAACTTTTCACTGCTCACATACAATACCACTTTGCCAGGGTGCAGCCTTTTTACATCGTTGCCAATAGCTTGTGCCAAATGCGTTTTACCAAGGCCTACGCTGCCATACACCACCAATGGGTTAAAGGAATTTCCCCCTGGCTTTTCTGCCACGGTTTTACCTGCCCTTCGTGCCACACGGTTACTATCGCCTTCCACATAACTGTCGAAAGTGTAGTTCTGGTTTAGCTGCGGGTCTATCTGCATTTTTTTCAACCCGGGAATTACAAATGGGTTTTTTACTGGGTTGTCTATCACCAACGGAAAGTTCATTTCGTTGTGACTAAACGTTTTGTTGCCGCTAGTTGGCACATCCATGCTGCCACTGCGGCCATTACCGCTGTCCACCATTATCCTGTACTCTAGCCTTGCCTCTTTGCCTAGTTCCCTTTTCAGGGTTTTGGCAAGCAGGTTTACATAATGCTCCTCCAAATACTCATAAAAGAATTGGCTAGGCACTTGAATCATCAGCACATTGCCCTTTAACTCCACGGGCGTAATAGGCTCGAACCAAGTCTTAAAATGTTGCCATTCTACTATGTCCTTTATAATTTTTAAGCAGTTGCCCCACACATCGTCTGCCAACTTAGAAACAGTAGTAGCCATAGATAATTAATTAATTTTTTTATTAACAAATGTTTTTTCCTTCCGTTTGGCTTTCCATAGTCATCATTCCGTTCCGAGCAAAAAAAGTTATACAGGAGTGCGAATATGTGATGTTTATGGTGAAAAAAAAATTTTTTATTCTCATGTTTTCCCCTCTATCAATACAGTATTGGCTTTCAGGAAATTTTTTTTATTTTTTTTCGTGAAACTATAGTCCAATCTGCCCAGTTGCAACCCCGCCCACCCTACTTGGTTTACCAAAGTATCGCCGCCAATTTTGTTGGTGTACTTTAGCGGCATAGGAAAAAAGCGGTGGGTATGCCCCCCAATAATCAAGTCGATGCCCTCTGTTTCTTTTGCCAGTACCTCATCGCTTACTTTATTGTCGTCGTACTTGTCGCCCAAATGTGAAAGACAGATAATCAAGTCGCACCCATGCCTTTTCAAAAAATCGATGGTAGTGTTGGCGCAAGCAATGGGGTCTTTATAAACCGTATTGCCATACAATTGTTCGGGAACCAAGCCCTTTAATTCTATCCCTACCCCAAAAACACCTATTTTAATGCCACCTTTTTCAAAAATCTTAAATGGTGTCGATTTATTTTCCATTGGCGTATTGGCAAAATCGTAGTTACAAACCAATACGGGGAATGTTGCATGTTTTAGTTGCAATGCAAAATTTTCTAGGCCTGCATCAAAATCGTGGTTGCCAATGGTGCAGGCATCGTACCCCATCATGCTCATGGCCTTTATTTCAGGTTCGCCTTTATATATATTAAAGTAAGGCGTGCCTTGAAAAATATCCCCTGCATCTAGCAGCAGCACATGCTCCGCCTCTGCCCTTATTTGTTCAATAATGGCTGCCCTTGCTGCCACCCCGCCCATCCCTGCGTTTTTACCACCATCCATTGGGAAGGGCTCTAGCCTGCTGTGCACATCGTTTGTATGCAGTATGGTAAGCGTGGTTTTTTCAGCCGCCTCGGCCGCAAATACATCACTGCCTACTAGCGAGGATGCCATCAACGCCCCTCCAGCCATTCCCGATTGCCATAAAAACCCCCTCCTATCAATTGTCGGCATAGGTTATCCTTTTTTCAATTTTTGCGTCAATAGGCCTTCCCAAGTCGGTCAACAACTTTACATACGAGATTAACGCATCCCTTACTAGGTAACCGTTGCTTATCTTGGGGAAAATTTTCAACATATTCGTGTCATCCCCTCCATTCACTATATAATCTGCATTTGCTATTGTATAGCTGCTATCTAAACTCAAAGGCTTGCCCCCTACCAAAATATCTACGGCTTTCTTTTCCCGTATGTTCATAGTTATGCCGCTTATAGGCCAACCATTTTTATCGGCAACATGATCCAAGAACGATAATAAGGAATCACCTTTTATTTTTTGCAGCACCAGTATATTGTCAAATGGCATTAGTTCAAACATTTGCCCAATAGTAATATCGCCTTTTGGTATATAGCCACGCACACCTCCGTAGTTTATAAATGCCGCATCGATAGGCTGCTTAAAAACCTGCTCGCCTATTGTTTTAACGGCGTCTGCCATAAAATTGCCGAGAACGCTTTCCGGTTGCTTCTTATACAAACCGTGTACCGAAAAACCAACAATCGTATTCATAGCCTTGCCAACACTGTCCTTGTATTTTGCCAGCATCGCTACCATGCTACTGTCTTTTTTTGTGCCGCCATGTATGTGGTAACCGCTATAAGCAACCGACATAGCTTGCGATTTTGCCACTGGCGGGGCAAAACAAACTAACAGCAAAAGGGTAAGAGCAGTGGTACGCATGAAGCAGTTTAGAGTTAAGGATGGAAGGTACATATTTTGCAACATTGTAAAAATATTTTTTTAAAAAAACAGAAAAATAAAAATTTCATATATAAGTACATTGCCACACAGTAAGAAAGTTACCATAAAGGTTTGGCTTGCCCCTTGCCCTCAACAACCATACAGACCTAAATAAAGCACTAAACCATATTGTAACCCCATCTGCCATGCAAAAAACTATGTGCAATAGCAGGGCGTTGCAAACGCTGCCCTATAGGAATTGATGCTACCACATTAGCGGAGAATAATAACTTTTGTTTAAAACAGAAAAATACAAGCACTATTTTTACCGCCAGCAATAAAAATAAAACATGAGCTACGAAATAACAGGCAAGTTGACTGCCAAGTACCCTGCCGTGCAACGGACAGAAACCTTTAAAACAAGGGAATTTGTAATAGAAAAAAGCGAAGACATTGGTGGAAGGATTATTACCAACTATGCAAAGTTCCAGTGCGTGCAAGACAAAACAGCTTTGCTAGACAGGTTTGCCCTTGGCGATGAACTGAAAGTAACCTTCAACATTAAAGGCACGAAGTGGGTGAAAGATGGCAAGGAAAATTATATTACCAACTTGGATGCGTGGCGCATAGAAACCGTAAAACTAGGCCAACAAGACAATAATATGCCGCCCGACAACAACAATTATAACACCATGCCGCCACCAGCAGAAGCCGTGGACGATTTACCGTTTTAAATAGTTATCAGGCGTAAGGTATAAGGCGTAAGTAGGAAGGCATAATGGATAAATTAGAAGCAATTAAGTCCTTTTTTACTCATGCCTTATACCATATGCCTTACGCCTTTTTCTTATGCTACAACAACTCACTTTAAAGCTAAAGCCCGCCGAGGCTTCGAGCAATACTATTATAAAGCAATGTATTGCTGAGGCTATGGGCAAAAGCGAGGCATCTGTTACGGGCTTCCACAAGCTGAAACAATCCATCGATGCCCGTAGCCGCCAGCAAATATGGGTGAACCTGACGCTGCGGGTTTTTATTGACGAGCCATTTACAGAACGAAACGTTAACCATATTCATTTCAAAGATGTAAACCATGCCACCAAAACCGTCATTATCGTAGGGGCGGGACCTGCCGGGCTTTTTGCTGCTTTGCAATTGATAGAACTAGGCATTAAACCCATTATAGTAGAACGTGGCAAAGAAGTGAGGGCAAGGCGTAGGGATTTGGCATTACTGAACAAAAGCGGCATCATTAACCCCGAAAGCAATTACTGCTTTGGCGAGGGTGGGGCAGGCACGTACAGCGATGGCAAGCTATATACCCGCAGTAATAAACGGGGCGACATTAATCGTATCCTGAACTTGTTTGTACAGTTTGGTGCAGAAGAGCAAATCTTATATGAGGCGCACCCACATATTGGCACTAACAAATTGCCGCATATCATCACCGCCATGCGGGAAGCCATTATTGGCCACGGCGGGCAGTTTTTGTTTGAACAAAAAGTAACGGGGTTTATTATCTTGAACAATACCATCAAAGGGGTAAAAACCCATGATGGCACGGAACTAAGGGCAGATGCCACGATACTGGCCACAGGCCACTCGGCAAGGGATATTTTTGAAATGCTCCATGCACATGATATATTATTAGAAGCAAAATCTTTTGCACTGGGCGTGCGGATAGAACACCCACAAGCCCTGATTGACTCCATACAATACAACTGCCCCATAACCACAGGCTTGTCAAGAGACGAGCATTTGCCACCTGCTGCTTATAGCTTGGTAGAACAAGTGAAAGGCAGGGGTGTATTCAGCTTTTGCATGTGCCCTGGAGGCATTATTGCCCCGGCGGCCACTAGCCCCAACGAACTGGTGGTAAATGGCTGGAGCCCCAGCAAGCGCAACAACCCATACGCAAATAGCGGCATGGTGGTAAGCGTAGGGGTGGAGGATGCTATAAAGTATTTTGGTTCACCGTTGACAGTTGATGGTTCACGGTCAACGGTAATTGGTAATCGGTCAACGGTCAACGAAAACTACCCCTTGCTAATGCTCCGTTTCCAACAAGCCATTGAGCAGCAGTGCTTCCAAGCGGGCGGGGGCAACTTTAAAGCCCCGGCACAGCGGATGGTAGATTTTTGCAATAGCAAAGTATCCACGAACTTGCCCGAATGCAGCTACCACCCAGGCTTGAAATCTATTGACATGGGCGCTATATTGCCCTCATTTATACACCAAACCCTGCAGGAAGGCTTTAAGGCGTTTGGCAAAAAAATGAAGGGCTATTATACCAACGATGCCGTGGTGGTGGCTACAGAAAGCCGCACATCCTCACCTGTACGCATACCAAGGGACAACGACACCTTGCAGCACCCACAAATAAAAAACCTATACCCTTGTGGCGAAGGAGCAGGCTATGCCGGCGGCATTGTAAGTGCCGCCATGGATGGCGAAAGGGTGGCGGTGATGGTGGCTAAACGTTTTTCTCAGTTTTAAGCTCCTCGCTAAATCTATTGTACACACATATTTAAATAGTATAAGTTTAAGTAAAACAAATGGCCTAACGGCTTGTAGACGTATTAAACATGAAGAAGGAGACTATATCCTTTTGGGGACAGCATAATATGTAGAAGGAGATGTTGTTTCCGCCAGTTGCACCCGTGGCTACTATTATGTAAAGACTTTAGGATTAAAAAAACATCAATCCTTCAAAAAATATCCAAGTTTAGCAAGTAATTCAGGAATCATATATATTCGCACAAACACCAAATTTCATTAACTGCTTTTTACAATATGGCTAACTTTTTAAATGACATGAGTTGTACATGTTATAAAACATGTACAACTACTATTATAATGATCCTATGCTCAATGGCATTTCAGCAACCGAATGCTCAATTTAATTTATTTGAAAAGGGTGATACTATAAACCTTGGCAATAAACTGCCTACAATTAAGCATCGTTACGAGCAAGAAAACGATGCGCTTACGGGCCCTAATCGGAAATACATTGCAGATATTTATACCCAAGGTTTCAAGAACATAAAAGAACTTTTTGACAAAGGCGAATTGATTAACAACACAAAAGCATGCAATTACCTGCGTTCTTTAACTGATAAAATTGTAAAGGCAAACCCTGCCTTGCAAAATATGGCTGTTGACTGTTTTTTTTCAAAATCATCAGCACCCAATGCTTACAGTGCAGGGAACGGTGTTTTTGTTTTTAACGCTGGCTTGTTTTATAAATTAGATAATGAAAGCCAGGTTGCTTTTGTTATCTGCCACGAGCTATCGCATATTTATTTTAACCATGGCGAAAAAAGGATAAACCACTACATAACTACATTATACTCCGATGAAGTACAGAAGCAACTGCGGAATATACAAAAACAGGAATTTAAACAAAGGCAGGCCTTGGAAAATTTATCCAAAGGCTTTACATTCGACAATAAGCGACACTCCCGCGACCATGAGCAGGAAGCAGATTCCATGGCAGTGGTTTTTATGGCCAATACTAACTTTGATGTTAACGGGGCTATCACAGCATTGGCTATTTTAGACACGATTGATGGTGAAAATAGCAACACTGCCCAGTTTCTTGCGGAAACATTTAATAGTCCTGCTTATCCTTTCCAGAAAAAATGGTTAAGCAAAGAAGATGGCTTGTTAGGTGGCCATGCTGCGCTAGAAGTAGACAAAGCAATGGAAGACTCATTAAAAACACACCCCGATTGCAAAGTCCGTATTAAAGCATTGGCGGGTGCTGTGGCTAAAAATAACAATAGCACTCGTGCCCAGAACCCTGTAAACGACTCCCTTTTCCACCAATTGCAAAGATGGATGCCTTACGAAACAATTGAATACTTTTACAGTGCCAAGCATTATTCCCCAGCTTTATATTTTACACTACAAACCCTAAAAGCACAGCATCCAAACAATATATTGGTAACTTATACAGGCAATATACTAAATGCCATATACGCATCACAGAAAAAACACCAGATAGGCAAGTGTATAGAAATGCCATCGCCAGGGTACAGTGCAGACTATAATTCATTATTACAGTTTATTACCAACTTATATACCGACGAAATAGCTGGCATTAGCTATCATTTTTTAAAGCAATACCAACAACAATTTTCTACCGACAAAGATTTTCAATACACATTGACAACGAGTAAACAAAATTTTAATTAAAAACAACATGAAATTGAAACATTTATGCATGGCCGCGCTGCTACTTATGGGTACAAGTTCTTATGCGCAAAACTTATCTTTCGACAAAGTAAACAAAGCTTTTTTGCGCAACCAGGGTACAATTATTGAAAAAAACCAGATAAAAGGTTACTTTTTGTTTTATCAAAGCGATAAAATAGATCGTAAAACAAATGAGTATACCCTTCAAATTTTGGATCAAAACCTGAACAAGGTGAAAGAAATTCAAATGGAGGACTCCAAAGACATTCAACTTTTGGAAGCTGCTTTTAATGGCGATGCGCTTAGTTTTTTATTCAACAACCCTAAGACGAAAGAGATGGAAACCAGGATTTATGGGTTGGATGGAAAACTAAGGTTTGCCTATACAAAAATGCTGGATAAAAAATCGGAAGAGTTTTTGAAATCTTATCAAACCAATTCAGAAGACAATATAAACGAACAAGTTTTTAGCGTGGATAACAAAGGTTTTATTACGATATTGCCAGTTAAAGATGGAAAAGTAACTACATACGAAGTAGAGTATAATAGCTCTGCCGCCAAGAAGCAATGGGTATATACCCCAGAAACAGGTGAAGAAAAATATGAACATGCCACTTTTTTATCTAGCACAGACAGCGTTGTGATACTGGAAGTTACCAAAAGGCAGAAATTAACATCCTCCAATGCAACCATTTTTGTAGTAGGGGTAAATTTTGAAACCAAAAAGAAAGTATTTGAGATAGAAGAAGGCCGGGACAACTATACGTTCCTACCAGAATATTGCACAAAAGTGCAAAAGACTGGAGAAATAATGCTTATTGGGCCTTATTACGACAAAACAGCAAATATTACAAAAGACTTTAGTTTGGGGGTGGGAATTTACACGCTTTCAAATGATGGCAAAATAACCAGCAAAACCTATAATACATGGGCAAAAGATATTAGCAAATACCTTCCCTTAAATGATAAAGGCAAGATTGACGATATTGGTTATTTATTCTTCCACAATATAATACAAGCTAGCAACGGTAATTTTTATGTAGTGGGCGAGGGGTATAAAAGAGTAGCAGACGCATTCGGGATAGGTTTAAATGTACTAATGGCTGCCAGTGGCAGGGTAAGGGCAGGCGGCAATACAAAAATTAAAATAACCGACATGGTTGTTTTAGAGTTTGGCCCAGACTTTAAAATAAATGGGGCAACCATCAAAGAAAAACACCATAGCAACTTCCACACAGACTATGCCGACTTTGGCAGTCAGCACGCCTTAGCTCAAGTAATCAATGCATATGGGGCTTTTGATTACGATTTTACCCTATCTGATAAAGATGTGAATACATTTTCAATATGTTATGATGATTATGAACATAGCGATGACTACAAGGGAGAAACTTTTAATATCATGCGATACAATGGATCTAAATTTGTTGACGACAAAATTACGCTTAGTTCAAAAGCAACAAAAATGAAGGTATTCCCTGCAAAACCGGGCTATGTGATGATCTGGGAATATTACAAAAAAGAGAAAAAAATAGATTTAAGGTTAGAAAAGATAGGCTAACCTTCCTTATACTAGAATACTTAAAAGCATCCTACTATTATTAATGTAGGATGCTTTTTTATTGCGTTTCTTTTAAAGAAACGAATCCCCTTCCTAATTCCTTCAAATAACTTTAATGTGTATTTTGTACACACTATTATCCAAAAACAATAGATTTGTATCTTCAAATGAACAATCTATTGTTTAAATGCCATTTTATGAAACGATTCCTTTTTTTTGCCATTGCCATATTCATCATACAAAAAGCACCCTGCCAAATGAACCGACTAAGCGAGCAAGCCGGAAACGTAGTAAAAGAAACCACCATTGACGGAGGCGTAGAGTTTAAGCTATCCAATGCCTACGCCCGCATATTGGCATACAATGCCACCACCATCCGCATCAGGGTAAGCAAAACAGCTTTTACAGACGACCGCTCTTTTGCTATCGACAATTTAAAACCTACGGGTGTTTTGCAAGCCATAAAAGGTGCGGGCAACGATAATATCTATAAAACAGATTCGCTGATGGTAAGGGTACACACGCACCCCTTCCGCATAAGCATATACAACAACAATAACCAACTGCTTTGTGCAGATGAGTCAACACTGGGCATTAGCTGGTTTGGCAACCAAGTAAGTTGCTACAAGCAGTTGAACAGCGATGAAAAATTTATTGGCCTGGGCGAAAAAACAGGCGGCATCAACCGCAGGGGCAATTTTTACCAGAACTGGAACACCGATGCCCCGGCCTATGCCAACAATGCCGACCCCTTGTATGCCACTATCCCTTTCTTTATCGGCACGCATGACCGTGTGGTATATGGGGTGTTTTTCGACAATAGCCATAAGTCGTACTTCAATTTTGGCGGCGGTGCCGATGAAGAGCTGTTCCATTTTGGGGCAGACGATGGCGAAATGAACTATTATGTATTTGGTGGCAGCTCGGTTGCCTCCATCATTAAAGACTACACCACGCTTACTGGCCGCACCCCTATGCCGCCATTGTGGAGCCTTGGCTTCCAACAAAGCCGTTGGGGGTACGATAACCAAGAGCAACTGCTTACCATTGCCAAGACATTCAGGGAAAAGAAGCTACCAGCCGATGTGATAGTAAGCGACATCAACTACATGGACGATTACAAGGTATTTACCTGGAGCAACAAATACCCCGATGTAAAAGGGATGTTGGGGCAAATGAAGCAAATGGGTTTTGACATGGTAACCATCATAGACCCAGGCATAAAGGTAGAAAAAGGCTATACTGTGTATGAGGATGGGCTGACTGGCAACCATTTTGCCAAGTATCCGGGTGGCAAGCCTTATATAGGCCATGTATGGCCCGGGCGTTGCCATTTCCCCGATTTTACCAAAATCT
Source organism: Parasediminibacterium schistidii (assembly GCF_046546515.1). Taxonomy (NCBI): domain Bacteria; kingdom Pseudomonadati; phylum Bacteroidota; class Chitinophagia; order Chitinophagales; family Chitinophagaceae; genus Parasediminibacterium; species Parasediminibacterium schistidii. The sequence continues at coordinate 284,551 of NZ_JBKHKJ010000002.1, forward strand.
CAACACGGGAATGGTGGGGCAACAATTTTAAAGAAGCCTATATAAACCGTGGGGTTCGGGGCTTTTGGAACGATATGAACGAGCCAGCCGCATGGGGCAGGGAGTTCCCTAATTTGATAGAGTTTGGCGAAGGCAAAGACAGGCAAACACTCTACGGCGTAAAAAATGCCTATGGGCTGCTGATGGCAAAAGCCACTTACGAAGGCACCAGAAAAGGCCTAGGTGGTCAACGGCCATTTGTACTAACAAGGGCTTCCTATTCCGGCGTGCAGAAGTATTCCGCCCAATGGACGGGCGACAATGTAAGCACAGACGAACACATGCTGCTAGGTTTCCGCTTGCTAAACAGCATGGGCGTAAGCGGCATACCCTTTACAGGCATGGATATTGGCGGCTTTATGGGCAACCCAACGCCTGAATTGTTTTTACGCTGGCTCAGCCTTTCTCTATACAGCCCGCTTTTCCGCAACCATACCGCCTATGGCTACAACTACCGAGAGCCATGGCTATTTGGTGAGTACAACACAGAAAAAATAAGGGCGATACTGGAAAAACGCTACCAATTGTTGCCGCATTTGTATAGTGCATTTTACCAATCTAGCCAAAGCGGTATGCCCATCAACCGCATGTTGCCGATAGACTATACTTACGACGACTATGTTTATAACGCCAAGTACGAGAACCAGTTTATGTTTGGCGATGGCTTGCTGGTATGCCCGGTAACCAGCACCCAAACGGTTGCAGATGTGTATTTACCCAGCAAAGAAAACTGGTACAGGCTTAGCAGCGACAAGCTATATGCAGGTGGCAGTAGCTATTTTGTAGAATGCCCGCTGGAAGATGCGCCAGTGTTTGTGAAAGGCAGCAGCATTATACCCATGCAAAGCACGGTGCAGAACACAAAGGAAAAAGGGGACGGTATTTTGTACCTGCATATTTACAAAGGCAGCCAGCCCAATACTTATACTTATTATGAAGACGATGGCGAAACCTATCAATACGAGACTGACAGCTATTACCGCCGTGCAATTGCCTACAACCCTACTGCGAATACCATAACCCTAAAAGCAAAAGAAGGCAACTATGCAAGCAAGTTTGCCAAGGTAAAACTGGTGCTGCATGGCTTTGAAAGTAACACTGCCAAAGAGTATGGCTTGAATGATGGAGAGATGGTGATGGATTTGGGGAAGTAATTTTTTTGTCATAAAGACTCAAAGGCACAAAGTAGCACGAAGGAAAAAAGAAGAGTCGTTAGTTATTAATGCGTTTTAACTTGTCTTTCATAGCTTTTTTACGCCTTTGTGCCAAAAAAGGCATAGCCAATATGATTAGTAATAATCTTTTTTTAAAACATTTCTTTAAATTTACACAAACATATAGTATGGAAACGGCGGTAATACATTATGAAAATGCAGGTGCTATTAAACTATTGAAAGAGATGGGCAAGTTTATGGGGTTTACAGTTGAAACAAAACATAAGAAGGAAGAAGCCAGTTCAGAAGTTAGCAGGCCAGCAACAATAACCCTTATAAACGGTATACCTTATCAAGCTGCAAATTTAAAAGCAGATGTAACTAAACTTTTTAATGTATTTGGCGAACATAATTATACCAAGCAATCATTAAGGGATAAAGCATGGAAGAAAAGATAATTGCAGA